>CAZIML010000012.1:0-19700 GCA_964540255.1 uncultured bacterium | reverse complement strand
GAAACCCAGATTTCAGAGACCCACTCATGTCCTTTTTCGGTTCCGGTTTTCGTCCGTTTCGTGAAAATCAATTGTTTCGAGGCGATCCCCTCTTTGCCGAAGAGATCTTTTTGAATGGCGTCTGCCACTGAGTGGATCGCCCTTCGCTCCAGAGGAATCGGCGGATATTTTTTTGAAGCCCCCTGCTCAATATTGAAAAGGGTCAGCTCAACAGTTTCTCCACTACATTTCGCTGCGACGCAGTAGGGAATTTTCTCTTTTCTCCAGAAAGGGAGATCAAAGGAGAGGGTCAGTGCCTCTTCAAGAGGCTCTTTTCTCTCCATTACGGTACAAAATCCGCTTGCATTGAGATCGAATTCCAAAATTTTGCGCGATTCTTCATTTCCTTCAAAAGAGCTCACATAGATCGGCTTTAATGAAGAGCGGGTAGCGAGACGGACTTCGATCTCCTCGGATCCGAGGCAAATAGGGAGTAGGAGGTAAAAGAGAAGTTTCGCGAATTTCATATTGCTGCCATTATCTCGGCTTTGTACAATTTTTTGCGAGAGGAAATGAATGAGAGCTGTTGCCCTAAATCCGAAACCCGATAATCTACTTGATCATCTCGGCGTTCTTGCTGCGATCCTGGAGATTCCTCTGATTGTTTCCGAAGAGAGAACTTACAAGCTAGCTCGTTCCCTCTATCCAAAAGTAGACACAATCCTGATGGAGGAGAATGCCATCACCCTTGATTTTTTGGCTAAAAATTACGACATCCTCTTTGTTAGCAGTAAATTGTGGGCGATTGAGTTCCACCATCTTCTTCCTCTCTTCAGTCCGAAGAAGATACGGGTGGTCTACTGTCCCCACGGCAATTCGGACAAAGGGCACACCACAACCCCGAAGGACCACGCTCCCGAAGATATTTCCCTCGTCTATGGGGATCATATGCTCGATCTACTTCGGGACACGGGTCAACTTGAAAAAATCAGCTTGACGATCCCCACTGGAAATTATCGCTATTCATTTTTCCGACAAGAGGAAGCCTTTTATCGGCCTCTTGCAGAAAAAGCCCTTTTTTCGAAGCTCGACCGGTTTAAAAAAACGATTTTTTATGCCCCCACCTGGAACGGGAGCGAAAACCCCTCCTCATTTTTCACTGAATGTGTTTCTCTCATCGAGCAAATCTCTCCCTCATTCAATCTTCTCATCAAGCTTCATCCCTATCTTTATGAGAGGGATCCGGTTCAAACGCTTTTGATTACAGAGCGGTATCAGGAGCACCCTCAAGTTCTCTTTCTTGAAGATTTTCCTCCCATTTACCCCATTCTCTCCCTTGTCGACGCCTATCTGGGCGATTTTTCCTCTATTGGGTATGACTTTCTTGCCTTTGACAAGCCGATGTATTTTTTCAATCCTGGAAAACAAAACGATCGGGGGCTTTTCCTCCACAAGTGCGGCATAGAAGTGTCGACAGATGAGAATGTGTTCAAGGCGATTGAAAAGAGCTTCTCGGAAAACCAACGAACTTTGAGTCAGGTTCGAAAAAATGTTTACGATTACACCTTTGGAAGAGAACGATCGTTTGCCGAATTGAGTGAATCAATCTTAAATGTTGCGGAATGTGATCGTAAAAACATGGGTAGAATCTAAGATGCCAAACTCGGCGAGAGCTGGGAAGGAAAGATCGGGGAGCCTCTCTTTTAAAAACTCTCCATTCTTCTTGCTTTTCGCCTCTAGGACGACGCAGTCGACGAGCTTTCCAAAGCGGTCGATCTCCATTTTCACCTTCACTTCTCCAAACTCAGGCAAATCGAGAGTCCCTTGTAAAAAGGCAACCAAAAACTCGCTGTAAGTGGGTTCCTCGCCTCTCTCAACAATCGGCTCCTCCTCTCTCTGACTTTTTGTTGGAATCACCAACTCTCTCTTCGGTTTGGCCTCCCCCCTAAAGTTCTCCAAACTTTCTCCAATTTCCCTCAAAGCCCGCTTTTCCTGAATCGATTTTTCCGGGTCCGGGCGTTTTACAACGGCCTCAGCCGCCCCTTTCTTCTTTTTCGGCGCTGCGGCTACGGGAGCTTTCTTCTCTATCTCCTTCGGTTTTGCATTTTGCATTTTGCCTTTTGCCTTCCCCTCCGTCTTACTCGCCACTTCTTTCTTCACTTCAGCGTTCAGCGTTCTCCCTTTAGCGTTCCTTACTACTATCGTCCTCGTCGGTTTAATTTTACGATTCACGAAGTGGTGGCCGAAGGAGGCGAAAATAGCGAGGAGATGGATCGCGAAGACGATGAGAGCGATCTGTTTGCCGCGGGTGAGGAGGAAAAATTTCTCTTTGAGTCTCATCCGGGCTTTAGGATTACATCCATTTGTTCGAACCCGATCGATTCGAGGAGGTTTTTGAGCGATTGGTAGGTGCCGAAGGGAGCTTGCCGATCATGGGCTACTTGGGGGATCGCCTTGGGGTTTCGTTTTTTTTCTTGCTTCAAGAGCGGTTCGAGCTCAGCGAGGCTTACTTTTTTCCCTTGAAACCAGATCGTGTTGTCGGCGCGGACCGAGATCGAGATCGGGGTCGGGGCAACCTCTTTTTTTTCAACGCCTCCGCTCATGGCTAAATCGACTGAGTCGATATCGAGCACGGGGGCGATCAGCATGAATGAGATGAGGACGACGAAGACGACGTCGATGAGGGGGGTTAAATTGATGAGGGGCTCTTCAGCGGTGTCTTCATCAGGTGGAGATCGGAATCTTTTGCGCATGTTCTGGTTTGCGGTATTGGAGTTCAAGGGTAGCTAGGAGAAGCTGGGAAAAATTCTCCATGTCGCGCCGGTATTCTCGGCCCGCATTTTTTAAATAGTTGTATCCGACAAGGGCTGGGATTGCGATGAGGAGGCCGACAACCGTGGTTGCGAGAGCCATCGCAAGGCCTGCGAGCATCGCTGAGTTGCTTGTGGCAGCTCCCCTTGAGTGAAGTTCTGAGAGGGTGAGCAAAATGCCCCACACCGTTCCGAGAAGCCCTAAGAAGGGGCCGAGGGTGACGATCGTAGGAAGGATGAAGAGGTGTTTTTCGAGGAGCTTTTGCTGGGAAGCGAGAGTGGTTTGAACAGAGGAGTCAATCAAGCCGAGATCTGAATCTGAAAGGACTGTTTCAGAATTTGGAGCAAAGAGATGGTTCCGGCTGATCACTTGAAGTGTTTTTTGTTTCAGCGCCTTATAAATTTCGAAGAACGGGTGGGGCACCTCGAGGAGATGTCCTTTCGGTCTTGTAAATTGAAGGTTGAGCGGATCTTTTTCCGAGAAAAGGAGGGAGAACTCGTCGGAGAGTTTCCTCACTTGGTAGTAGATCCATCCTTTATGGATCAAAATAGTCCAAGAAAGGGCTGATACAAAGAATAAAGCCCAGAAAATTCCTTTTCCAAACCAATCGGATTGGAGATAGGCGGTGATAAATGGATTCCCAGTTGCTAAAACGATCATGATTAGATAATCTTACAGGACAAACAAAGATGTCAATATGCACTTTTTCGACTCTCATGCCCACTTAAGTTCCGATGAGCTCTCCCCCCAAATTGAAGGAGTGATGGCTCGCGCCAAAATAAGCGGCGTCTCCCACATTCTCAATATTTGTACAGATCGTGCCACTTTAGAAAGGGGGCTTCTTCTGGAAAAGCGCTACCCCCAGGTGAGAAATGCGGGGGCTACAACTCCCCATGATGCAGAGAAAGAGGGGGAGGAATTATTTCCCTTGTTTGCGGAGGCGGCGAGAAGTGGGAAGCTCGTAGCCGTGGGTGAAACGGGTCTTGAATACTTTTACAAAGAACTGAATCGAGAGGTGCAGAAAAAGCTGCTCATCCGCTACCTCCACCTCGCCCTTGAGTGCCGCCTTCCTGTGATTTTTCATTGCAGAGAAGCGTTTGCCGATCTTTTTGCGATCACCGATGCTGAGTATCGACAAGGAGCTCCTGCCATTCTCCACTGTTTCACCGGCTCGATCTTTGAGGCTAAGGAAGTGCTCGACCGAGGCTGGTATCTTTCGCTCAGTGGAATCGTTACCTTTAAGAAAAGTGAGGAGCTGAGGAGAGTCGCCCAAATGGTTCCCTTGGATCAGCTTTTGATCGAGACCGATTCTCCCTATCTGGCCCCTCAAAGCCGCCGGGGAAAGGAAAATGAGCCCGCTTTCATCTCAGAGACGGCCCGATGCATCGCTTCTGCAAGAGGGATCTCTGTGGAAGAAGTAGCCAAGGCTACAAGTCAGAATGGGCAGCGCCTTTTCGAGGCCCTATAGATATCTATAGGGGGGGCGCTAGTTTCCCTCTTAATCTCTCACTTGCATATTGAATTGCTTGCCGGTTTCGTTTGCATGCAATCGTTACGACCTCTTCGTCATCTCGTAGTGTAGAGTCAAGGTAATCTAGAACATGATAACTGGGGCTCTTGGCTATTGCAAGGAGAGCTAGTTCTTTATCTTTTTTCAGATCGGGGCTTGCCCATCCAATATTCAATCCATCTTTCGCGACGATGGCTCGCATAAATTCGCGGTCGTTATTCAGAGGGCTAAATCCGACTAACCATGCCGTGGTTGGATTTGCGTCTATCAACTGGATCATAAAATCTGAGTCATTCAGTAGTGATCTATCAATGTTTTGGATGCGGAGCTGTCCAACTTCACGCGCAACTCTCAGGAGGAAAGCTCGATCTTTTCGCAGTTCTTCTTCAAGTTGGTAGTTCCCAGTTGTTTGCTGCAAAGCGGCGATCGCAAAATCATGATTTCTCTTCAACTCAGGGCTGGCATGACTGATGACGGGTTGAAACGCGCCCTGCCAAGTTTTGATCGCTTCGCTCATAAAACGGGGACAGTTTTTTAACCGATCGCTAATGATGTCAAATGCTCCAGAGGGGTTCATCCTTACCAACTGTAACATGAAGGGGTGGTCATCGCGGAGAGGAATTGGAACTCTGGCGAGAACATTTTCGTCGTCCTCAATTGTCTTCGCTGTGCGAACGGCTTCTAGGAGAGCTTCCTCTGTGGGGGGTTGCGAGTTGGGCTTTTGAACAGGCAGATTTCTCTCTAAACCGGAGGTCTTTTGATTCTCTAGCGGCGTCTGAGCTTGAGTCTGATTCGAACTTTTATGAGAGAGAAAGTCGTAGAGAGCGACAGCAATATTGCCGAGGATGGGGACGCAGATGAGGAGGGATCGGGCTACGCTCTTTTGTGAAAGAGCTGTAAAGCAGTGGCTTGCAGCCACTGCTTTCGGATTCATTCCTGCGATTGTGACCCATCTGTGAAATAGCTCGGTTAATCCCTTTGCTGTACTCAAAAGTGGGATATAATCAACGCAATCTGGGATCTTGCATAAATTAGTGTGAGTAACAGCGGCAGTCATACATTCTCCAAAAAATAATTAATCAACAGTTTATGCCGAATCAAATTTTATTACTGATCGTCATCTTCTTTTTCCACAAAATTTCTTAAAGCGGCCTTATACGCCTCTTCTTCGCGGATGAGTTCTTGAAGCTTGTAGGATGCATGACGGAGTGCATGGGGATTCTTGGCTACAGCGCGTCGCACAATCGTTTCATCATGAGTTAGCCCCTCTCCTTCATCGAGAATCAAATGCCAAAGTAAGTTTCCGCGATGACCGCTTTTCTCGATTGCTAAAAGGGCCAATTCCTTGTTCATTTTGAGTCGATCCGATGCTGCTCCAATATTCAGTCCATCTCGTTGAATCAGGGCTCTCATATACTCAAGATCATCCTTTAACGCATCGCCTGAGTCACGACATAAGTCGGGGATCAACTGTGTAATCTTCAACATAAAAGCCTTGTCGTTCAATAGGCTGTGATCGATGGGGCGTAGCTGTTCATACTTAGCTCCGTTTCGCGCTGCTTGAATCAAGAACTCTCCATTTCTTCTGAACGATGGATCAACGTCCTCCAAAGCGCAATTTTCAATTTGTAAAACGGCGAATGCATACTCGGGATTTTTTCGAACTCGCTCGCCTGCTAACTTTATGAGTTCTTTAGGCGGCACCCCATCGAAAGCCATTCGCTCCGGCTTTTTCATAATGTCGAGAGCTCGAATCATGAATGGCGGATTATCGAGGAGCACATTGGGGATCAAATCGACCTCAAAATACTGTGATTCTAGAAGCGCTAGAATAAAGTCAGGGTTCTTTTTCACTTCATCGTCTGCATAGTTGAATAGTTCCCTGTAGCCGTCTGGGATGGCTCGGGCAAGTTCGGTCATCAGCATAGCGTCGGTTTTAAAGTTCTGATTCTTCTCCACGATGAAGTGGAATGCAACAGCCGAGTGATGTCGATCTTTACGGATCAGCTCTTGCAAGAATCTGCGGTCTTCTTGAAGTGGAGCGGGCAACTGACTGATCCCTGTATAAAAAAAGGAATTCGCCTCATCAGGGCTTGCAGTCAGCTTTAGAGTGTCATTGATGATTTCATCAATCCGGGTGTGCCATTCATCTCTAAGAGCTTGTAGTTCCTTTTCTTTTGCAACCATTTCTGGACTCATCGCTGGCGGTTCATTCTTCACAGCTTCCTTGATAGGCACTTCCTTCTTTTCTTCAATCGAAGGATTTTTTGTGAAAAAATCGTAAACCCCGATCACGATATTTCCAAGAACCGGGATTAGGAGAACGACGCAGCGGACCATACTCTTTTCGGATAAAAGGGTATAGTAGCGGCTTTTTTGGATCTCTGCTGGATTCATCCGAGGAAGGGTGACAACTTTATGAAAGATATCGACTAAACTTTTTACTGTGCTGACGCCGGGGATATAATCTCCGTATTTCTGAAAAGTAGACGAAACAGGGGTCACTTTCATAAAGCCTCTTTAGGTTAGTTTGGCGGGCATTCTACACCAATCCTTAATAAATGGCCATCAACTCCGTTCTTCAAATGTAAAGCCGCTTTACATTTACCTTGTCAAAATTTCCCTTTGGGATTAAAAAATCTCTTACAGCGGAGTGGGGATGAGTACGAGGGCCGATCTGATTTCGGGGACTTTTATTTGGCGGCGGGTTCATTCATTAATGGGCCTTTGGCTTGTTATTTATTTAATTGTTCATCTGATCACCAATTCGCAGGCCACTCTTTGGCTCGGCGATGATGGGATCGGATTTGTCAATTTAGTCAACTTGCTCGAAGCGCTCCCGTATCTTCAAGTGGTGGAAACGATGCTGATCGGGGTCCCCCTTTTAATTCATGGCTATTGGGGGATCAAAAGGGTGTTCAGCGCGAAAATCAATGCCGGAAAAAGCGATGGAACGACTCCAGGATTGCCCTTTGGGAGAAACAAAGCATTTCGATGGCAGCGGCTCACCTCTTGGATCCTTTTATTTGGGATCATCGCTCATGTGATTCAAATGCGCTTCGTCGACATGCCCCAAAAAGTCCGAAGAGAGGGACAGGTGATCCATCTCGTTCGCCTCAATGACGATCCGGGCCTCTCCTCATTGGCTCAGCGGATCGGTGTGACGCTCAATCGTGAGGGAAATCAGGTGGTTGCAAGTGCAAACAATCCGGGCGATGCGATGCTTCTCATGGTTCGAGAAACTTTTAAGAGTCCCTTGATGTGCTTCCTTTACTCTATTTTTGTGCTGGCAGCGGCTTTCCATGCCTTTAATGGGTTTTGGACGTCGCTCATCACTTGGGGCGCTGTTTTATCTTATCGGGCGCAAAAAGCCTTTTTGCCCATTTGCTGGATGGGTGTCGCGCTCCTTGCTTTTTTAGGTTTGGCGGCGATTTGGGGCAGCTATTGGATCAACCTTCGGAATTAAAAATGGGTAAAAAGAAAAAAACAGTCATAGTTGTGGGCGGAGGTTTAGCAGGCCTTTCCTGTGCCATGAAGCTGGCTGAAAAAGACTGCGATGTGAAGTTGGTCTCTGTCACCAAAGTGAGAAGATCCCACTCGGTATGCGCTCAAGGAGGGATTAATATCGCGGTGAATCTGAAGGGAGAAGACGACTCTCCGATCATTCACGCATATGACACGATCAAGGGGGGAGACTTTCTCGCCAATCAGCCCCCGATCTTGGAGATGTGTTTAGCGGGTCCTGCGATTTTGCGGATGATGGATCGGATCGGGTGTCCTTTCAATCGAACGGAGGAAGGGCATGTTGATTTTCGAAGATTCGGAGGAACCCTCTATCACCGAACTGCCTTTTGCGGCGCCTCCACTGGACAGCAGCTTCTCTACTCTCTCGACGAGCAAGTACGCCGTTATGAAGCAAAAGGATTGGTGGAGAAATTTGAGAATCATGAATTCTTGCGCCTGGTGATGGATGAAGAAGGGATTGCGCGCGGGATTGTGATGCATGATCTTTTCAATTTAAATCTTCACGTTCTAAAGGGCGATGCGGTTGTGATTGCGACCGGAGGGATCGGACTCATTTACAAAAAGTCGACCAATTCCACATTTTGCACCGGAGCTGCGAACGGTAGGCTCTATATGCAGGGAATGAAATATGCAAATGGAGAGTTCATTCAGATCCACCCCACCTGCATTCCTGGAAACGATAAGATGCGCCTCATCTCAGAGTCAGTTAGAGGAGAGGGAGGGCGCGTTTGGGTTCCTGGAAATTCTTCCAAATCGATGTTATTCCCCGATGGTTCCATGAAGCCCTGCGGAAAGACAGGAGAGCCTTGGTACTTTCTTGAAGAGATGTACCCTGCATTTGGAAATTTAGTCCCCCGAGACATTGGATCCAGAGAGGTGCTCCGCGTTTGCGAAGAGGGGCTTGGAGTCGATAGAAAATTGCAAGTCTACCTCGATGTAACTCATTTGCCGCCTGAAACACACCAAAAGCTTGACTCTGTCCTCGAGATTTATCATAAATTCACTGGGGATGATCCCCGAAAAAAGCCGATGAAGATCTGTCCCGGCGTTCATTACACCATGGGTGGAGCCTGGGTCGACTGGCCTGCTGCAGATGACCCTGATCGATGGGAGCGATTTCGGCAGATGACCAACTTAAAGGGGTGCTTCAATATCGGTGAGTCTGATTATCAATATCATGGGGCCAATCGTTTGGGGGCTAATTCCCTTTTATCGTGCATTTTTAGCGGGCTTGTCGCGGGTATTGAGGTGCCTCGGTACATTGATACTTTGGCCTCGAATGAGGCGCCTGAAAAGATTTTTAACGAAGCGCTCGCGATCGAGGAGGAAGCGCAGAAGGAATTGCTTGCGAAGAGCGGACCGGAGAATGTTCATAAGCTCCACGATGAGCTCTCTGATTGGATGGTTCGGTATGTAAGTGTAAAGAGAGACAATCCCGACCTTCAAAAGGCGCTCGACAAGATCAAAGAAGTGAGACGCCGGTATGATCAGATTGGGATGACGGATCGAGGAAAGAATTTAAACCAAACCTACGTCTTTGCTCATCAATTCAAAGCCATGTTAGAGGTTGCGCTCGTGATCGCCAAGGGAGCTTTGCTGAGAAATGAGTTTAGGGGCGCTCACTTCAAACCTGATTTCCCAGAGAGGGATGATGAAAACTGGCTCAAGACGACGATCGCAACTTACGATGCAACGAAGGATGAGCCGATCATTTCGTATGAACCTGTTGACACCCGCCATCTTGATCCGATAAAGAGAGATTATACCAAGGCAAAAAGAGTGAAGCCGACCTTGAAAAATATTCCCTCAAACCTTCAACTCCCTCTGTAGATGGATCAAAAATATACGTTAAAAATTTATCGAGGAACTCCCGGTCAACAATATTGGGAAGAATTTGAGTTTGATCGCCACCCCCAGGCAAATATCATCTCTAGTTTGATGGAGATCCAAAAGAGGCCGATCAACAAACAGGGGAAGGAGACCACTCCAGTTGCCTGGGAACAAGGGTGTTTGGAAGAGGTGTGCGGCTCGTGCTCTATGTTGGTCAATGGGCGCCCTCGCCAAGGATGCACCGCCCTCATTGAGCCCTACATTGCTGAGACACATTCTACCACTATCACGTTAGCTCCCTTCACCAAGTTTCGCCTCATCCGCGATCTCGTCGTCGATCGGACGAAGATGTTTGATGCATTGAAGAAAATTCGAGGGTGGGTTTCGGTCGATGGAACCCAAGATACAGGGCAATTCGGCCCTCCGATCGCCCCAGAAGTGCAGGAGGCGATGTATGTCCTTTCCACTTGTATGACTTGCGGCTGTTGTTCTGAGTCATGCCCTCAAGTGAATGCGAAGTCGGAGTTTATGGGGCCTGCTGCCATGTCGCAGATCCGCTATTTCGATGCGAATCCGACAGGGCATATGGAAAAGTCTGAACGGATGCGAGTGGCTCTTGGAGATGAAGGGATAGCGAACTGTGGAAACGCCCAAAATTGCGTCCGCGTCTGTCCGAAAAACATCCCCCTCACCGAGTCGCTCGCCCTGATCGGGAGAGAAGCTAGCAAGCAGGCGATCAAAGATTTTCTAGGTCTTCCCGACGCCGGGCAATGAGAGCTCTTTTCATAAATCTTTGATTAAGCCAAAATAGCCCTTCTGCTGTTTGGGATACTCTGGTTTCCAAAAGCCCCTCAACGATAATTTGTCATTAGGGGATTGCGACGCCGGGCAGCCCTTGGGCTCCTCGGGAAGCGGTTCCACGTATCAGAACACGGTTGACTGAGCTAGAGCCAGACCCCTTTCGGCGGAAATTTTTTTCTTAAAGGAGACTTTAGCAGGCAATTTGGGTAAAAAAATTGTCAGTTAACATCGTCTAATCTCAGTTTAGAGTTCTAGGAAGTGGAGAGATTGCCTGTGGGGAGTGATTGTCCACGAATGTAAATCAAATTTTTGGATGTAAAGCCGCTTTACAAGGGCCTCTTTGAGCTGATCGATGAGGTGCTGGGGACTCTTTGCATGATCTTTGAGTCTGCAGAGGAATTCATCGTGATCCCGATCTTCTCTATATTTGGGTCTTTTCGCAGGGATCAGAAGGTGTTTCATCATTTCGTCCGAATAATCCCATAAAAAAGAGGTGTGATGGAGCCACCGCTCTTTCTGAATATACTGGGCGTTGCCCCCACATTTTTTTTCGCCGATGCAATAGTCGTTCTCCCGGAGGTGAAACGAGGGGATTTGCCAAGCGTCGGTATAAAGACCTGCCGACCAGCGGAGGATCGGCTCGGGGAATGGTTCGGTATCGATCTGATTTTTATTCATGATGAAGGTGATGAAGAGGGTGTTGGGATCGACAATCACTGTGCCGCCTCCGCTGAACCGTTTGATCACGGGAATTTGCTCCCTTTTCACACTCGATACGTTGAGAAGTGCTTCTGGCTGGCCGGAGATGCCCATCACGATAGCAGGAGGAGAGCCGTGGTTGATGATGCAAAAATTCCTCCGATCGGTTCGAAGGAGCGCCTCTTCAAGTTGAAGCTGTTCGAATATGGAGGTGTTTTTGAGTTCGATGAGATGAAGTTCAGGGCGAATAATTGATCTCCATCATCTCTTCAACTGGGACAATCTGGATTTTCATCCCCTGGTTTGAGAGAACGCGTAGGTAAAGAAGGGTTCCTCCCGGCGAGGCTGAAAGTTCAGTGACGTTTTGAAATAGAGCGCCCGCGGTGCGCACCATCATTTTTAGCGTGGGTTTGTCTTTGTGGAGGAGATCAAAGGCTTGGACGTAGTCGTTTGCTCTCGCTTTTGGATCGACAATCATGATGCTTTTATCATTGATCGCTGCTGCAGCCGCAGCTGGCAGAGAGGGTTTTGGGGCTTCCTGGCCAATGAGAGTGGCGGCAAGGAGCAAAAGGGAGGGGATTTTCATGGAGACTCCGGGTCGAGTGAAATGATGAGATTGGTTTCTGAATGGGTTTTCAGCGATTGGATCGCTGACTGGATCGTCTGATGGATTCCCTTTGGAGTCGCCCCTTCGGCAGATACGGCGATCGACACGGTCAGGCGAGGGGTCGACTGAAACAGGTGTTTTTGGATTTGCTCCTGCAATTTTTTTGCCACCTTTTGGGCAGAGGGAACGTTCGTGTTATGGAGCAAAAGGACAAAATTCCCTTCACTCGATGGAGTGAGCAAATCTTTTTCTCTCAGAAAGGAATTCACAAATTCAGAAAACTCGTGAAGGAGTTCTTTTTTCTTCCCGATGGTTTCAAAATGGTCGATCCGAATGAATAGGAATGCGGTTGGGTTCCCTTCTTTTGCTCCCTCGCTTAAAAGCTGCATGGAAGGTTCGTTGAGAAAAACTTTCTTTTTCAGCGATCCATTTGAGACGAGCTTGGGGATTTTAATCGAAAGGCCTACATCTTCAGTTTTTTGCCGGATCGACGCCGCTTCAAGTCCTTCTTTGATCCTCATTTCAAGTTCCTCTCTATCGAGTTGATCGCTGATGAAATGGGTCACTCCAGATCGCATCGCTCGATCTCGAAATGATTTTTTAAGCCTTCCTGTGACAAGAAGAACGGGAACCATATTTTTTTTCGTTTGCTGGCTCAGAATTTCACAAAGTTCTAACGCATCGCAATCTTCAAATTCAGAATCGATGATGATGAAGTCAAGGCGTGCATTGAGGGCGCTGATCGCCTCTTGCTTCCGCTCTGCGCCGATGACAAAAAATTGATCGTCGAGTTGTTTTTTTACCCAAAAGCGGATCGTAGGATTATCAGCGATCACTAAAAGTGTGGGGAGCTTGAGTTGTTTAGACATACCTTTCTTTTACCTCTTTTGGAGGGCAATGAGCAAGATGGAAATGTCAGCGGGAGTGATTCCAGAGATGCGGGAGGCTTGGCCGAGATTTTCAGGGGTGAATCTGCTGAATTTTTGTTTGGCTTCAGTTCTCAATCCCACAATGGATCCATAATCGAAATCTCTAGGAACTCGGATTACATCCAAGTGTTCCAATTTGGCGACATCCTTGTGCTGTCTTTCGATGTAGCCTGAATATTTGAGGTGCAATTCGATTTGGTCGTTGATGTCGGCGCCAAAATCAGCCACTTGTTCAGGAAATTGATCGATCGACTGAAGATAACTCCATTCGGGGCGGCTGATGAGTTGAGCTAAACTCGTTCCTTTCCCATCGATCGTTTTGAAAAGACGAGAAAGGCGCTCGATTTCGCGGTTGATCGTTTCTTGTTTGTGGATTACCCGGTCATATTGTTCTCGGGAAATCATTCCAAGCTGATAGGCCATCGGTCTTAACCTAAGGTCTGCATTATCCTGTCTTAGGAGCAATCGATGTTCGGCTCTACTGGTGAACATTCGATAAGGTTCTGTTAGATCAAAGCGGATGAGGTCGTCGATCATGACACCGATGTAGCTTTCGCTCCGTTTCATGACAAAAGGCTCTCGCCCCAGCACTTTGCAACCTGCGTTGATCCCAGCGACAAGTCCTTGGGCTGCCGCCTCTTCATAGCCGGTGGTTCCATTCACTTGCCCTGCCAAAAAGAGTCCTTCGACCCGTTTGGTTTCAAGGGTCGGATAAATTTGATCGCTTTTGACAAAGTCATACTCAATCGCGTAGGCAGCTCGCATGATTTCGGCTTTTTCCAATCCGACGCAGCTATGAATCAAGTCTAGCTGCACATCGAAAGGGAGAGAAGAGGAGATCCCGTTGACATAGATCTCTTCGGTGGTGAGTCCTTCAGGCTCGAGAAACAGTTGATGCCGCTCTTTATCTGCAAAACGGACGACCTTATCTTCAATCGAGGGGCAGTAGCGAGGTCCTACTCCCTTGATGGTTCCGGTTCCATACATAGGGGAGCGGTGGAGGTTGGCCCGGATCACTTCATGAGTTTGGGGGGTGGTATAGGTGATGTGGCACGGGATTTGGGCCATTCTTTCTTCTGGCTCATCGAATGAAAAGCGGACTCCCTCGTCTCCCGGCTGTTCTTCGCATTTGGAGAAGTCGATGCTCCGCCGGTTGATCCGAGGGGGGGTTCCTGTCTTGAGTCTTCCAAGCTCAAACCCGAGCGATTCAAGGCAGGGACTCAAGCCTGTGGCTGCTTTATCGCCCCCCCGTCCCCCTGAAAAATTTGTTTGTCCAATGTGGAGGAGGCCTCTCATGAAGGTGCCGGAAGAGAGGATGACTGTTTTGGCTCGGTATTCAATCCCTTCCTGGGTAGTCACCCCGACGATTTTCCCCTCTTCTACGAGAAGTGACTCGGTGGTCCCCTGCTTGATTTCGAGATTTTCGGTCCGTTCGAGGCGCCATTTCATCTCTTGGGCGTACATCGCCTTGTCGGCTTGGGAGCGGGGGGAGCGGACAGCGGGCCCTTTTGAGGCGTTGAGCATCCGGAATTGGATACTGCGCCGGTCGGCCACCTTGCCCATGAGTCCGCCCAGAGCATCGATTTCGCGGACGATGTGCCCCTTGGCGGTTCCGCCGACCGATGGATTGCAGCTCATTTTCCCGATGGTATCGAGATTCATGGTGAGGAGGAGAGTAGAGGCTCCCATCCGGGCAGAAGCGTGCGCAGCCTCGCACCCTGCATGGCCCGCTCCCACTACGATCACATCAAAAATTTTTGGATATTTCCACATAGTCTATTCAAGACGCGAAAAGACCCCAGTCAAAATGGATTTTAACAGGGGCCTTCTGACGATCAAAAATCAATTATTTCTTTTTGTGACGATCGCGACGGCGTCTTTTTTTCCGCTTGTGACGTGCGATTTTCGCTCGTCTTTTTTTCTTTACTGAGGCCATATTGTTCCCTTGCGTTCCAAAGAATGTGTACATTTTACGAGATTGGACCCAAAATGTAAAGAGGACAGATCAATCTTCGGGGGAAAAGGCGGAGAAAGCCTCTTTATTCCCTTTGGGAGGTTCCCCTTGGGCGTGGATGGGGGAATAGTTGTTGAACTGGCCGATCTCTTTTCTGAAGGCGAGCTGGACATCGCCGACGGGACCGTGTCTATTTTTGGCGACGATGATTTCGGCCATACCGGGCTTATCGTATTTGTCGTAGTAGTCGCGCCGGAAGAGCATCATGACGACGTCAGCATCTTGTTCGATGCTGTTGTGCACGATGAAGTCATTAGCCACAAAGTTATGGACCCCCGGGACGGTGGCGTCGTATACATCTTCAACCCCAAGCTCTGTAATAGATGCAATTTCATCCCAGAAGATATCCGATTCAGCTAAAAGACTTAATGCTTTGTCCTGTAGAAAGTCAGATAATGTTGATAATCGTTTTCGTGAAATTCCTGATTTAAGTAGGGTACTTCCGCAATAGGAAGTATCAAGTCCCTTGCAGACGTCTCTCCATCCAAGTCGGGTCCGATCTTTTGCGGGTTGAACGAAAAGCCTCCAGGCATGATTTGGGATCGAGTCGTTGTTTGGATTGGGTTCAATCTGACTGAGATTTTCTAGAAACAACGGTATTTTCTTTCCTCTTTCTCCGGCGCAGCCGATTCGATTGAGGAAAAGTTGTTGGTTCTGAGCGCCTTCAATGTGAACATGATACATGGGTCTATATTGTTTTTTTGAAGCGCTTGTACGTAGGGAGCTCTGAATTCCTGTGCTCAAAAGCAGATGTTGAACCTGGCTTGCGAGCTGCAAGCTGGATGATGCGTAGTAAATACTGCAGGCAGGTTTTCTTCCTATGATATTTTTCGCACTTATATTTCCGTCTGTGGCCCACAAGTGCTTTAGAAAAAGAGATCGATCTTCTTCGCGGCAGGCAAAAACTGCAGAGGGGATTTTCTTTTCATATGATCGTACTCGTCCAATCCCCAATCTTTCAAACCATTGTGTGATCGGGTGATGGGTGCGATGAGTGAGGTGAATGGGGCTTGTAAAATAAGCATGATACCAGTTTTTCTGTTTGATGAGCTTAGTTTGAATCCCAAAGAGCTGTTTTGAGACTTGAGTAACTATTTCAAGATTCTCTAAGTCAGCGCTAGTATAATGATAAGGCTGCTTTGGCAGTATACAACCATCACCTAGAAGGTGGCCCAAAAATATGAGTTCATTTTTTTCTAGTGCTGACTCATTTGGACAGGTGTTTAATGACCGGGGAATCGCAATCCGATCGCCGGGTTTCATTTGATCGAGCCTTATCCATCCCTCGAGTTTATAAAAAGGATGATTTGCACTAGCTTTAATGCGGCGACCACTTTTTGTTTTCAGTTCGTAGGTTGTCTTTTTCCCTGAATAGAAGACTTTAGTCATTGTATGAGGGCCGACTTTAAGGTTCTCATCCATTGCAAAAACCTTAATGGGAGTCTGTTCTTTCCTCTCAGCAAGTTCTTTGATTGTGTAGAGCTGGCCTGTCTCTGCATCTTTGATTAACGTATCGCCTGCTAGGCATCCCGATTCTCTCAAGTCGCTGAGCATGGGTCTATGCCCTTGCCTCTCTTCCACTTTTCGCGAAAGCTGGGCCAGGCATAGAATGGGAATATTGAGCTCTCGAGCTAGGTTCTTGAGAAGGCGAGAGATTTCGGAGATTTCTGTCTGTCGGTTTTCTGCTCCACGAGATGTGCCTGAACCGGAGATCAATTGTAAATAGTCAATTACGATGAAGCCGACGTTGTACGCCTCTTTCATGCGGCGCGCACGAGCTCGAATGTCGGTGATCTTGAGGCCTGGCTGATCGTCAATCAGCATCACGTCCTTTTGCATCATATTGACAGCTGCGACAATCCGTTGATACTCGGATCCACTGAGAGAGCCAGTGAGAATTTTTTCAGATTCCACTTCAGCTTGGGAACTCACCATGCGGTGAAGAATTTGGGTGGCGCCCATTTCCAGAGAAAAAAAACCAACAGGAATATGATTTTTAAAACAGATATTTTCAGCTAAACACGACGCCATCGCGGTTTTACCCATAGATGGCCTCGCAGCGAGAATCATCAAGTTCGAATTGTTGAATCCATTCAACATTTTATCGAGATCAATGAAATGGGTGGGGATCCCCGTAATCGACGACTCGCCTGGTCCTTTTTCGAGAAACTTTTGCTGCCGCTCTTGCAATTCTTTCAGGTAGGGCAATTTCGATTCAGCTTTCAGACCTGTGATCAGATCCTTGATCGAAACGCCGTTGTTTTTTTGGTTCTCCTGGGAGATTTGGAAAAATTGGCTTTGGGCTTGGTCCAGAGCTGCAAGCACATCGGGGGGCTCTTCGAGGGCCACCTTCTCAATTCCTTGAGCCGTTTGAACCATGCGGCGCAAGATCGATTTTTCTCGAACAAGTTGAATATACTCTTCAATGAACGCAGAGGTTCCTGCATACTGAGCGAGCGTTGTGAGATAGCTCACGCCTCCGACGGCTTCCAGTTTGTTTTGCCGCTTGAGCTCTTCGCTGATGATGTGAATGTCGGCTGGTTTATCGGCTCGGTAAGCTCCTTTGAGGGCCGAATAAATCGTTTGGTGTTCGTTATAGTAAAAGTCGAGGTCATTCAGACTGTCGGCTGCGACATTGAGCGCGTTGATGTTGGTCAGCATGCAGCCAAGAACCATCATCTCTGATTCTTTGGAGTTGGGGGGAACGCGCGTTTTCTTTTCTGGTTCAGCAGCCATAACACAGAACAATATCAGAAACCGATTTTATGCCGAAGAGCAAAACCTTATTGAGTCAATAGGTGCAGGGTCGCTTCTAAAAAGTCTTTTTCTTCAAGACGAATGTTCTTGTGTTTTTTTAAAAATGGAGGATAATCTCCCCCCTCTATTCAATTTCAAAGGAGTCCAACATGGCAACAACACCCCCTGTAAATAACGCGCCTGCGTACAACCCTATGGCAACGACTGATGAGCCAGCTCCGATGCAACGTCGCCGCTGCTGTCTGCAGCCCACTCGACCCCTCAGTACTTGCGAAAAAATTTCATTGCTCGTCCCCTGTGTTTTTGCTGCTGCAGGAGCCATATTTTCGAAATTGGCATCTGCTGCAGGAAGTAGACAGGCAAAAGCTCACTACGGATTAGGAGCCGCCCTTACCTTTGGTGCAGGAGCTTACGCCGCGTTCTACCTAAAACGGAGCTTTTGTTCCCATGTTGGAACTGAGCACCTGCTCGCGGATCAGTAGGAAGAGGAGTAGGTAATGTCTGCAGTTAGTAGTCCCCCTAGCCTACCACCTGAACTTGTTGTCGCGGCTGTGGGTCCTTTTTTAGATCTACAATCATTGGCCCGATTGTCTCAGGTGAGTCGTGAATTTCACCATTTAGTAAAAGATCCGAAAGTATGAAAACTTGTTTCTATTGACTCGGTGAATCAAGTTTGGAAAAAATTCGAGCAATTCAGAGATACGCTTGCTGAAAATCATCGTGGGGTATTCGACGTTCACCTTGCCGCTCCAAAAGGAAGGCGACTGTGGATTCACGTCGTAATGCGGGCGGAGGACAATGCTCCAGAACAGAGGGCCGCTTCTACTTTGGTAGTACCCGATGACTGGATGCCCGGTTTTTTGGGGTTGGACATGGAATTCGGTCAAATGAATCAGGAAGATCGAAGGGCCAATTTTAATTCCATGGCCAGGCAATTAAGGATAGGTCTTGACCTTCCCCCCTTCCCTTGATAGATGCGTGAACTTCAATTGTGCGCCTTCGCTGGCCTGGGAGGGTTTTTGGTAATATGATACGTCAATTAGGAGAATCTTATGGCTGCAGCTCTAGCTGTTCGGTTTGAACCCAATTCCCATCGAATGAGATTTGAGGCATTCCCCGCTGCTTCGTTAGAATATTCTGAAAAGGGTTCTTTCTTTTCTAGTTCTTGGGTTCAACTGAGCGTAACCGATGTTGAAAGTCAGAAAATCAGGTCGATTTATCTGAATGTTGCCAATTTGAATGCCGCGGGCATCTCTTTTGTGGTTATGGCGAATGAAAGTAATAACCCCGAAAGAATTACTTCATTTCTTACAAATGCTTCTGTTATTGATCGTTTGCTCCAGAAGGCAATCCCGGTTGTATCTAAATATTTAGCTCCAGAGCACCTCACATTTTTTGAAGATAAAGCGTTCGCCAATCGGGCGGTTTCTTTCAGTGTCTATCAAGGGAAAAAACACCTTACTAATATTCCCGCAACGCCTGGAATGTATTTTGATACGGTGGGATCTTCTGTAAATATATTCATCAATTTAAAAAAGACTCCCGCTCTTGGCAAAGGGACCTTTGGCAAAGTAAGAAAAGTCTTGTGGCTCACGGCTCCAGGAAACCAGCCGCAGATTGTGGCTAAGAAAGTCATTAAGTCAACGAGATACAACCTTCGCTCCATTTTCCAATCGGAGGTACGTGCTATGCAGGAATTCTCTGGAAAAAGGGGAGTCATTTCTCTCATCGGTAGTGTTGAATCAGAGGTTAAAAGTGCCATTTTTGTCCCTCAATATCAGTGTGACCTGTTCAAATGTTTTCAGCGGAGCTCCTTCCCTTTGTCTCTGGACGAAATTTTGAGCGTCTCTTCTCAATGGCTTGAGGGATTGGCCCATATTTCCGAAAAAGGGATTCACGGAGATCTTAAACCCACCAATCTCCTTTTGAGGAGAAACCAGGGGCGCATCGAGGGAGTGATCGCTGATTTGGGCGCCTATCGTCCGCATAGCGAGGCTGAGCATGGGCTGACAACAATGGACGTTGCCCCCCCTGAATACTTTGCAAGAAAACAGGTAACGGCAAAGCAGGATGTTTGGGGAATGGGGCTTTCCCTTTATGAAATGTTCTCTCAAAAATTGCTCCCTAATTGGGGGTTAGGTAATGAAAGAGAAATGGAGGCCTGGACTTTTAAATTAACTCCCGGCTGGATCTTAAAACAGCCTCTTCGAATGAAGATGCCCCCTTTTCTTCTGGTAT
>CAZIML010000011.1:0-19915 GCA_964540255.1 uncultured bacterium | reverse complement strand
ATTTTATAAATTAATTGCGTGGTATGACAACGAAATGGGCTATTCTCACCGCGTTGTCGACCTGCTGGAGTATATGGCTAGTAAAGAATGAGACTCCACTTAAAAAACCTTAAACTCGGAAAATCCTGTGAATTTTACACGCGAACCCATTATAGAAACGGTCATTACGCCTCGAGAAGGATGCAAACTTGTCGTCCGGAACAGCAAAGGGAATGGCCAAGAAGATTATTTTGTTGATGCGATTGAAGTGGTCTCATTTGGCCATTCATTTTTTTTCCGTTCGCAAGAGCGGCCCAAGTCATTTCTCGTTCCTGTGAGTGACTATGAGATTTTAGAGTTGAAAGAGACTCGGATGGTGCTCAAGAACGTTCCTTCTGAGCGGGCGATCAAGATTGGTGGGGGCCGTGATTCGGCGCCACCGCGTCAGCAGCAGCCTCGGGAAGAAGCGCCTCCTCCCTCAGAGCCTGACGCCCTTGAGTCGCGTCCAGCTCCCACGCAGGAGCCCCGTCCGCAAGGCAGACGTGATAACAACCGTCGTCGTCGAGGCCGTCGTGGCCGAGACCGGCACGACCAGCCGCCCGAGGCTCGTCCGAACGAGTCTTACTCCACCCCACCGCGCGACTCTCATTCTGAGAAAGAAAGCGATTCACCGTCGGAGGAACATCTACCCGAGTCTCAAGCAGAGCGACCCGTTGACGCCCCCGCTGACAAAGGGCCTTCGTTCATTTCTAAGCTTTTTCCGCCGCCTCCGACCCTCATCCGAGAAACCCTGAGTCGGTACAAGCCCGCGGAAGAGGCCCCTTCTGAGGAATCGTCGTATGATTTACCTCCGGAGATCAGCTCGGAAGATGACAACGAGGAATAACCACAAAACGCGAGCTCGTATAAAAGCGGGCTTGCGCCTATCTCTACAACTCATGTAAAATCTTCAACGTTCTTAGCTTGGATGGTGGAATGGTAGACACTGGGGACTTAAAATCCCCTGGTAGCAATACCGTGCGGGTTCGAGTCCCGCTCCGAGCAATTTTTGCCGGGCAAAAAATGCTCGGAATCAAATAGTGAGGCCATTTACAAAGACCTAACCGAGAACCTTAATTCTAGGGGCTCTAGAGATTTTTATGTGGTTGGAAAGAGTCATTTGTTTGATAAAAAAGGAATAATTAAGAACCTCAAATTACGAGGTTTTTCAATCCAAAAAATTTGATAGATTTTTCAACTTTCTTTTGTCGAAGAATCTGCTAGGCACTAGCAAAACTGCATATCATCATCCATAAATGCACTGTGTATTCTGTATGACCATCTTTCTCACGGAATCTATAGCTATTATTTGATTTTTTTAGGGGATCTGCGGCATCCTTGATCCACGGTATTGAGAGCCATTCTGTGATACGAGCTATTTGCGAATAGGAGAACATGATTGATGAACGATGAAGTAAAAGTTTTGGATGATTGTTCGGTAGATAAGACTATGCCAGAAGATTACAGGCCAGTTTTGGAAACAATTGTGAGCAAAATCAGAGCAGCCCAAGCGAGAGCGATTAGCGCAGTTAATTTTGAGCTGGTCATGGTTTACAGGGATATTGGGCAGATCATTCACGAGAAGCAAAGTAGGGTCGAATGGGGGGCGTCTGTGGTTGAGCGATTGGCCGCAGATTTAAGAGACTTGTTTCCAAAGACAAAGGGGTTCTCTTCGCGTAACTTATGGATTATGAGGGACTTATACATTTCATATCGGGATCATGAAAAACTGCAGACACTGTCTGCAGAAATTAGCTGGTCTCACAATGTAGCCATCTTGTCGAAGTGCCAAGATCGGCTAGAGCGCGAATTTTATATACGTATGTCGAAACGAAATGGATGGAGTTATCGGGCACTTTTAAATCATATTGAAAATAAAAGTTTTGAAAAGATGATGGCGAGCCAGGAGAATTTTGAGGCGAATCTCCCTGCAAAAGTGAGTAAAGAGGCTAGACTGTCGGTCAAGAATGAATATGTATTCGATTTCTTGGAGCTGGGAGATGAGTACAGTGAACGGGAATTGGAACGAGCAGTTGGAAGGAACATTGAATCCTTTTTGCGTGAAGTCGGAAATGCCTACACCTTCGTGGGATCTCAGTATCGCTTAGAGGTGGGAGGTCAAGAATTTTTCATCGATATTCTCCTATACCATCGAAAGCTCAAATCTTTAGTGGCGATTGAATTGAAAAGAGGAGCTTTCATTCCGGAACACGTTGGCAAGATGCAGTTTTACTTGGCAGTACTCAACAACACGGTACGTCTTGCGGATGAAAATCCATCAATTGGGATCATTCTGTGCAGAGAGAAGAACCGAATGATCGTGGAGTATGCGCTCAAAGACAGCAATAAGCCTATCAACGTGGCTTCTTACAAGATTGTGCAGCAGTTGCCGCAGGAATTGAGAGACCAGCTCCCTACCCCTGAGCAGATCGAAAAGTTGCTTGAACACATCGAATAAGGGTTTTTGAACTTTTGGACCCTGCTGATTCGTTAAAGTAGAGAAGAAGATGAAGGACTATACCGTACCGATTGTCGTACAGTCGGCGCTTCAACAAAGAGTAAATGCCTTCTGCAAGCAGAGTGGATTAAACACTTGCTATTGTGCAGATGCTCGAGGAAAATTTATCTATCTGTACCGACTATTGCCTGAGGGAGTTGAGAGGCTAGGCAGGTTGACTTACCTTGGCGACTCGGAAAATATGGAATTCGCGATTTTTAAATACAGCTCAGGAAAATATGATCCGAAGGAGAGCTGGTTTCCAGGGGTCGAGCACATAGATGGAACGATTGAGGGAGCCTTGAAAGCCGTCATTCAGGCGTATCCTTGAAGGGGACACAGATGGGACAGCAAGAGGTAGAAACTGCCAATCTCAAACAATATTTTACAACGCAAATTGGCCTTCAACCACTTGACAATTAGTTTGATAGATGTTGTTGATGTTGACGATCATTGGATCAGGTCTGACTTAAAATCCCCTGGGAGCAAGCGCATTAGCGCTTCCGAGAGGGGGTCCCGCTCCGAGCAATTTTTGTCATGTGCTAATTACTGTTTTTATTGCATTTGATGTGTCTTTTAAATAATATGTCTATATTAATAAAGTAAATTAGATCTATTTAGTGTGTTTTGGTGGTATTTTTTATGGTTTTAATTAACGTTCGTTAGTGTATAATTATTGCCAAAAAGGATATTAGGTGAATTCATTTTCTATAAGCCATCCTGCTGCTATCACGGCCAGAAATATTGAAAATTTATTGATCTATGGAGAACGATCTAATTTTCTTGCGAAAGGGGTCTGTTCAATCACTGCTCGTTTGATAAGTACCGTTGCTTTTCCAATAATTTTAACACTAGAATTGATTCTTTTAAGAATTCCTAAGGTGCTCTTTTCTGTTGCAACGGAAAAGTTTCAACAGAAAGCAGACAAAGCTTTTAAATATTTTCTTGCTATCGTTCCATCGATCATTTTTGGGCTCTATTCTCCTGAAGCTTTACCGGGCTTTTTTTTGAAACGGCCAAAAACAGATAACGAAATCTTACCGTTTGGCGTAGAGCATGTTTTTGGTAAGTCAGTCAAGAGCAAGATCCAATATCCGGAGACTGTAGAAGCGGTGTGCCGCATCATTACAGAAGCGACAAATGCGTCTAAACAAGTTGCTGTCATCGGAGCTGGAATGAGTCAGGGAGAGCAAACAATTCCGATCCAAGAAAATCAGGTTGTAATCCATACGAAACACCTGAACAGAGTTGAGATTGATCAAGCAAAGAATACAGTAACTGTAGGAGCTGGAACTACTTGGGAAAAGGTGCAATTAGCCCTAGATAAGGTAGGAAAATCGACAATTGTTAAGCAGGCATCTGATATTTTTTCTATTGGTGGCTCGATCGGAATCAATTGTCATGGGTGGGCCCATACATATGGAGCGCTTTCAAAAACAGTTCGGTCTTTGAAGATAGTGGATGCTCAGGGGCAGCTTCGCACTTTGAATCGTCCTAACGAAAATACTCCATTCGAGCAGCTGACGGAGGACGAGAAATTATTCAAATGCATGTTCGGGACTTTGGGCTATTTTGGGGTTGTAGTTGAAGCAACGTTGGATATTGTCGATAACATCATGGTCCAACAAAAAGCTGAAGAAATAGATCTCGATCAATTCACGCAAGAATATGAATCAATAAAAAATAATCCACAGGTGCCTCTTTTTGGTGGCAGATTGATGCTAGATGCTCTGAGTGGCGATCCATTACGCAAAATTTGCATGGTGAGCTATCATGAGACGCCACATGAACCTCTTGTTGGCAGAATCACACAAGAGCCAAAGGTGGGACAGCGTTTGGAAAGAATTGGCTTGAAGCTTATTTCTCATCTTTCAAATTTTTTCACAAAAAAGCTGATCAGTTACTTCTGGGGACAGGAAAAAATAGGGATGTTTTCTCAAAGAAAAATGACTCGCAATCAAGCTTTGCATCCTCCGATCAATGCATTCAAAATGATGCACCAGTCAGACTGTCATGCACAATGGCTACAAGAATATTTCATCGAGCCCAATAAACTTGCAAATTTTATCCGATTTTTAGGGGCTGAATTAAAAGCAAATGATGTTCGACTCATCAATGCAACGATCCGCCCTACACCAAAAGATGATATTTCCATTTTGCCGTATGCAGAAGAAGATCGTTATGCAGTTGTGATTTGCTTTGCCCAGCAAAAGACGCCTGCGGAAATCGAAAAAACAAAACGATGGATTGAGAACGTAAATGCGTATTTAGCAGCAGGTAATGGCGTTTTTTATCAAGCGTACATGCCTTATGCTACACGAGAGCAATTTGAGGCTTGCTACGGAGCTCATCGTGTCGAACAGATGCGCATTTTAAAGCAGCAGTTTGACCCCAATCATGTATTTGGGAATGCCCATACTGCAAAATATTATGATTCATTAGCATAGTTGAAATAAGCATAAACCTTGTACAACTTTCATCTTTTCGGGCAGTTTTCGGATCTCATGATTCAAGGGCTGTGTTGAAAAATTCAGTTAACGCAGTTGAGGAATGGAAAGAACTAAGGAGACGACATGGATTTTAAGCTAACTATAAAAGATCTTTTGGATTAGACTCCTCGCTTCTTTTAAATTAGGGAGTCTGTACCAATGCAACCAGTGAAACCATCCTCAACCGCTACTTTTCTCGCCGATGATGTAAAACAACGCGAGGACTATCAGGATAGTCCTATAACACGAACTTTTCAAACAGCAACCCCTCCATCAGGTTTTTGGAGATGGATAAGCTCTGTGGCTTCTTATTTTTCTTCCCGGAGTGTAACTCATGCCGTGGAATCTCCAGCTATTGTAATCAAGGCAAAAGCAGACTTAGAGACACCTGAACAACAAGAATTACACCGTCAACGCGAGGAATGGGAAGCTCGCAGGAACGAGAATCAAAGACAGCTGGAAGAAATGCAAGCTCGCTTTGCTTTTCCCCCTTACAATCTTGTTATCGAATTTCCTCAAGGAAATGAAGAGACATATGCAATTCAAAATCCAGCAGATGAAATTCGCGTTATTCAAGAGCTTGAACAATGGGTGAATCAAAACTTCCAAAGCGTGAAAATTAACGGAGGGATTTGGTCAGAAGATATGTGCCAAAGATTGCAAGGACAGTACGCTAGGGTCCGAACTGTCTTTGCAAATCGGTTTAATTTGCATCAAGAAGAGGAGTCTGTAAGAGAATGTCTGGGCCCAAAACCTGTTGTTGAAGAGGCCTTGGGCGATCATCTGAAACAGATTCGTTATGCAAATGGCATTGAAGAAATTCGTCGCTTTTCTCAAGGAAAATGGCAAACCGAAGTTCGGAATTACCCAAATGGAGAATTTGAAAAAGGGAATTTCGATCAAGCGGGAGTTCTGTGTCGCGGAGTACGTTTTTCCAAGGGAGAATATGAGTTTTTTGGCCCTGAAAGGTTAGGGCATAACGAAATCTTGTTTTTTGGAAAGTTTTATGTATTTGCTTTTGTTGAGATCAATGAAAAGAGGCAGCTTGCGCTACTCGAAAAAGATGGGGGCTCTTATCGACTTTTCAAACAGCCACCTTTACCAGTTCTGTTTAATCAAACAATGTCTACGTTCTCTTCCCTAATCAAAGAGGTTATCGATTGTCTTGTTGCCCCTATTTCCCCTGGAGAAATTGTGAAATATGCATTTGAAATTGGACATGATGGAGAGCCTCGTATCTTCTCATTACAACAAAATGATGTGCTTTCAATCTTGAGGCAAGCCCAAAAGCTACAAATTCCTTTCAATTTCCACGCTTCTTCTCCCAAAACCAATCAGACTCTATTTGAAAAGTGGGTAGTAAAAGGAGGAGCTGAGTTGATTCGATGCATGCTTGATATGGACCCAACATGTATTGATCAGACGAAAGCTCAACAGACTTCTTTTGTAAGGCAAATTTTAAATTCGGGGTGGGGAGAGGAAAGGGTGGTTCTCCTCAAAGAGGCGATGAAGGCTAGAAATATTCCCCTATCAGAAAATGATCTCTGGGTTGATCGCATCTACCAAGGCGACTCATCTTTTAAAGATGAAGAGTTTTTAGACTTAGATCCTACCCTTCAAAAGGAACTCTATTTGACTGCACATGCTTGCAGCCACATAGAACTTGTGGATCGGATGAATCGACTTGGAATGAAACAACACCCTATACCTCCACGAGGGCCGACTCCTCTTAGTGTCAATATGGATCTTGTTGAGCAAAGAAAAGCAGTGGAATCCTGTCTTTTAGAATTAAGGGCAGAAAAACGATTTCTTCTGCCAGATGAGGCTCCCCACAATTTAAAGTCTTTTCATAACAATCAAGATGATTTCTCCCGTGTTCTGGGAGCTGCCTTTGTGAAAAAAACGGTTCAGCGTTTGGGACTTAAACATATTGATGCAGCTGAGACTTTTGCAGTTCTGAAATCGGACATCCCTTCAATTCACATCAACACGGAACATGGAACTTTCATTCAATCCGCTGACATGGATATCTACGCAGAAAAAATTGTGGAAGTTGATCGCTTTGTTTCTCTTGAAGAAGCGCACGAACTCCTTGATGCGATCGAGGCGACTGGCTTTACGGATATCCATCGGGGTAACTTTATGGTTACAAAGGATAAAATCTATTTTATAGATCTTGAATGGGGTAATTTTCAAAAACATGCTGACTACGGCTTTATGGGGAGGCTCCTGAGTCTTGTTAGGCCAGAAGATCAAGACACTCTCTTAGCCAATATCAATGCAAGAATTGAAGCACATCAAAAAAATATGGAAGAACATGAAGTCTCTCTAAAGGCAACGCAACATTTTGAAGAGGAAAGTCGGAAAACTTTTTTCTGTGGAAGAGGCTTATACGAATTTCCCATTGCATCCATCATGAAATAGATATTTGAGATAGAGAGGAATGAATCGGTTCAATTGTATGAAAGATCATGCAGTTGGGCCGACTCTCATGCGCAATTGATTGGCGATCGCTTCAGTCGTATCCACGCGATCCACCTGTGATCAAATTTCTTGTTGAAAATGTTTTCAAAAGTCAAAATTGAGCATCTGATTCAATTTAGGATCGCGCTATGACAAATGCTTCCAAGGGAAAACAAGGGATATTGCCACAGGATAAACTGGTCATTTTTGAAGACAAGAAAATCCGTCGCAGTTTTCACAAAGGCGAGTGGTATTTTTCGATTATTGACATTGTTCGTGTATTGTCGGGAAGCTCAGATCCAAGTCGTTATTGGACAGAGTTAAGAACTCAACTGGCTGATTCAGAGGGATTTGTTCAGTTGTTCGGTAAAATCGAACAACTGAAGTTGGAGTCGAGTGATGGGAAAAAATACAAAACGGACACGGCCAATACGGAAACTGTCTTTCGCATCATCCAGTCTATCCCTTCGCCCAAAGCCGAACCCTTTAAAAGGTGGCTAGCTCAAGTTGGATATGAACGCATTCAGGAAATTGAAGATCCCGAACTGGCTACCCAGCGTACTCGGGCGATTTACAAAGCCAAAGGGTACAGCGGTGAGTGGATTGAAAAACGGATGCGAGGGATTGCGATCCGCGAAGAGCTTACTGATGAGTGGGACAAAAGAGGAGTTAAGCTCCAGCGAGAATATGCCATCCTAACTGCTGAAATCTCCAAGGCTACTTTTGGGATGACGCCTTCCGAGTATAAGCAGCATAAAGGGCTAGCCCAAGAAAATCTAAGAGATCACATGACAGACCTTGAGTTGATCTTCTCCATGTTAGGTGAAGCCTCAACAAAAGAGATTGCTGTGAATCGAAATGCTCAGGGGTTTGATCAGAACACAACAGCTGCCAAGATAGGCGGTAAAATTGCTGGAGATGCAAGACGTCAATTGGAGCAGGAAAGTGGCAAGCCGGTCATATCGCAGGAAAATTATTTGGGAAGGCTTGTTTCGTCCTCAACGGAAAGCTCATCTTGAGCATGCTATGCATATCGTGATTCAAAAATTGAGTTTGGCCAAAAATGCTCGGAATGAAAAAGTCACCTGCGCCGCTTTTTGAGAAGGAATTGAAATGAATATTGTGTTGATTGGTTTCATGGGCTCCGGGAAGTCGACTGTTGCCAAACGGCTCGCTTCCTTGCTCGGCTCTAAAGTGATCGAAATGGATCAGCTCGTTTATGAAAAAACTCATACTCAAAATATGCACGATGTCTTCGCCAAAGGGGGCGAACTCCTCTTGAGAGAAACCGAAATCGCTATCGCAAAAGAATATGCTAAAAAAGATCGCTTAATCATCTCCACAGGCGGCGGCGTCGTCCTCAATAAAATCATCCTCGATTACTTCAAAATTAATGGGGCCAAAATAATCTTCTTAAATGCCCAATTCGAACAAATCGCTCAACAATTGGAAAAGGATGACTCACGACCCCTTTTTAACAATCTGTCAAATGCCAAAAAATTGTACGACTTTCGTCTCCCTCTCTATCACCAATATGCAGACGAGGTGATCGATGTAGGTTCCCATTCAGCAGATCAAATCGCTTCGCTGATTAAAGACCTCGTTATCAAATGAAAGAGAAACCCCTTCCTGAGGGAAGGGGTTCTTCAATTACGGCTCACAATTGCCGATGGTGATCCCTATGTATGTTGAATTGTTATTGTAAGGGCCAGTCAACAAAACATTCGGCCAAAGGGGCTCGTCAAACCCATATGTATAGATCGAACCTAAGGCATGAATCGATTTGGAGTAGAGATCATACCAAGGCCCAGTCGCTTGCCCTGTAGAACTTAGGTTCGTGTTGACTTTGTAGTAATTCGATTGATTGTTCGAAAGATAAGTAAGACTCAATGTATCAGTCGTCGGGACTAGCCCTGCAATCACCGCTTCCTCAAACAGCTTGCTCACCGCGTCGGCCGCTGTTCCCGCTGTCGGTTGCGCAGCTCCTCCGGCAACAGTCAAATTCTGAGCTGCGAAAATCAAATAACTGGTGTGTAGGGTGGCTCCCCCTGCGGTCGTAGGGGCCAAAAAGGTGACTGTAGGCCCCCCGTTTGAAGAGGTAAACACAAAGGTGTTATCCGCTCCGTTCACACTCCCCGAATAGGTATAGGTGGCCGTGCTGGGACTCGTTACCGTCACACTCATATTGCAAGTATTCGTTCTATAATAACTCGAAGAACCTCCGTTCCAAATGTTGCTAATATAGCTATACCCATAAGCCGCAGCATCATCTAAGTAATTCGAATCAAATGAGGGAATCGACATCGATTTCATAGGCGATAAGACTCGGAGAATGTTGCTTCCGCTCGACAAAATCAATTTGTTCCATTGGCTGCTCAATGGAGCAGAACTGAACGAAGAGGAGATCTGCGACATGATATAGCTTCTCGGTTGGTAAAGCCCTGTATTGGATGCGCTGCTGGTAGCCCCCGCTAAATATCCATATTGGGGAATGGAAAAGAAACTAACGGCGGTCGCATCGCAAGAGATTTGAGGGCTGCCCGCAAGCTGGAAATCATATTCGAAAAGATCATAGTTGGTATAGTAATTTGCATCGGATGAACTGGTCGGGTTCGGCTGCACGATACTTCCTCCAGAAACCCCCATGCTGAGCGCAGAGCCGATCGAAAACCAAAAAAGGCCGCTGATGGTCTGTGGTACATATGCGACACGCCCAGTGCTCGAACGGGGAAGGCTCGATAGAGGAACCATAAAGCTGGTACTGTTGTCCCCAGTCTGCACCGCTTGTAGGGCGACAATCCCGCTGCTTGTATTGATATTTCCCCAGCAATTCACACTGCTCAAATTCTTTCCAGTGACAAGAAAATACACCTGGCTGTCGGGATAGCCGCTCCGATTCACTAAAACAATCGGAAGATATCCTGTCACAAAGTCAGGAGGAGGGGGATTTGGGGGAGGAGAGTATGATGCGGGGTGCCTTCCTCCTACGGCCAATCCGACCGAATCATCCAGGGTTCGCTGCTCCGCCAAATAGGTTTCGTAAAATACATCGATATCCTGCTGATAATGCTCAAGCTCCCTTTGCGAGTTGAAGATCCCTTGAGCCGATAGGGAATGGCACAAAAGCAAAAATAGGCAAAACGATTTCATCAGACCTCCATGAATTTTGTAGACAAATGCAACGCATAAGGTGTAGATTGTAGTAAATGATTTTTTAAAATTAAAGGAGAATGTTATGAATGGGATCTTTTCGAAAATCTCCATCCTCTTATCCGCCTCATCGCTTTGTTTTGCAGCTTCTGTCGATTCAGAGATCCATTCTATCGCTCAGACCGATTCCATGGCTGTCTCAGATTCTTGCAAGGTGAAAGAGCCTGCTCCTTGCGGCTATGATCAACGAGTGCAAATCGGCGGAAATTACGCCTATTGCTGGATCACTCCAGAAGGAAGCGATACCGTCAGCGGTAATCTGGGAGGAGCTCAGGGAATTTATGAATATCGACCGGTTGGGTCAATCTACGCGGGAGCCGCATTCACCTACCGGATCGGAACTACTGAAAACGACGCAGGAACTCGCGAGCTTCAAGATTTCAATCCCCAAGCCAGATTGGGATACACTTTTAATAAACAGAATTTCGTCGATCGCTTCTCTCTTTTTACCGGGGTTGGAGCCCGCTACATGGCCGAGACGGTGACTGTAGGTTCTGCGTCGCTGGACTTTGACTATACAACGTTTTATGTCCCCGTCGGATTTTCACTCGAACGAGCGGTGACCGATTGTTTTCTGATCGGTTGCAACTTCCAGTGGATGCCCCAAGTTTTTCCAATGGTTCGGATCGATCTCTTAGATGGAGCGGAATGGGACTTGACTTACCAACTGCTCGATTTTTTTGTCGAAGTTCCTTTGACTTTCACTACCTGCGATCGCCGCTTTGCTTTAAGCATTTCTCCTTTCTTTGAAACCTGGCGGGACGGAGAAAGCACAGCCGAAACCTTGACTCACCTGACCTTAAGCCTCCCTGGCAACAAGTACCTGTTTGCAGGGGTCAATGTAAATTTAGGCTTCTTATTCTAGCAGATCCAATCTCTTTGAAGAGATTGCTCTTTCCTCTTCTCCTCTCCGAGAAAAAGGTTCTGGAATGAACCTTTTTCTCACCCTCTCAGTATCCCTAAATTATATATTAATTTCTGCGTGATTATTTGTTGATGTTTTGTTAATTAATCGTTATAATATATTACTAACTTTAGTGGGATTTATGGCGAGTTTATCTTCGGTTAGTTGTCAAAGAGGGGGGGCTGCTAGTAGCAGTTCTTTCGTAGAGTCGTTACCTCATGATGTTTTCTCCAATGTATTCGGCTGTTTGAACCGAGATGAACAATTGAATGCAAGCTTGGTGAGTAAAAGCTTTAATCAGAGAATCATTGATTTCCCATTGGCAAAACTCAGCCTGTTGGCTCAGCTGACTCAATCTCTCGTCGATCATTTAGGACAGGATAGATTCGGGATACTACAGGGGATCTATGAAAGGGCTATCCCTAAAATGGACGTTGGGAATTTGAGCGCACTTCAAAACCTTTATAGAACGCTCAAGGAACAATTGATCGGGGTAATGAAAACGTTTGATGAGGAGACTCTGCTGAGCCTAAAAGGGGCGATCTCGCCGCGATTGATGAACCCCTTCCTGAAGGAAGGGGATTCTCTTCAGCCAAGGGGCGGCAAGTGCCTTGCCGCACATCAGTTAGACAGCTCGGCTAACTCGGCCGTGAACGGCCGAGATTGCGCTTCGAGCGAGCTGTTCAATGATACCGATGATTTTTTTCAACTAGCGGCGGCTCAAAAGAAAATCGATCAGATTCAGGGAATTGAGAATCCAGTCGAGAAGGACCGGTCATTCGTAGCGTTCTCCAGAGAGATGACTCATAGCGGCTTCACTTCATCAGCAATCAAAGCCGCCCTTTTGACCAATGACACGTATTATAGAAACGAGGCCTTACGGGTAATTTCAAGGGAATTTCGAGAGCCTTCTCGGCTACGGCGATTCATTACTATCGCTCACTCGCTTGATGAAGCCGCAGAAAGAGACATTGCTTATACGCTTATTTTACAAACGAAAAAAGTTAATGAACGGATCTCAATTGCTCAATTGATTGAGAATCCAGAGCTGAGAAACAGCGCTATTCGAGATATTTGTATGAGTATTGCGGAAAATCCTGACAAAGCGATCCCGATGGCTCTATCGATACCCAAGAATGTATTCAATTATCGGGACCAAGCGCTTAAAATAATCTGTTGTCGTCTTGCTGAAGCTGGCGAAATTGAGCGGGCCATCGAGGTCTCCGATTGGATGAACAACAAAGGTTTGAAAAGCTCAGCTTTTGCGCACGTTTGTACCGCTTTAATTAAGAGTGGAGACTTGTATCGAGCGTTGAATATTGCTATGTCTAAGCTCGACGAAGGGGACAAAAATTTAGTACTGTACAGAATTTATGGGGTGTTTTTTGAAGCTCGAAGTTTAGATAAGGCTGCAGAAATAGCTAGGTTGATCCCATTTGAATCATGGAGAACATCTGCTCTTTTTCAAATCGCTCAAAAATTGTGCTCGGCTGGCCCATTGAGGGAGGCAGCCAAAGTTGCAGAGTCGATTCCCGATCAAAAGGTCAGAGATTTTGTTTTACGGGAAATTTCTGAGGCTTTCATCCGCGTGGGCGATATCGATTCAGCCCTCTCTAGAGTGCGATCGATGCAAACGGATAGAGCAAAATCGCGCGCACTGCTCACTCTTTGCCGCGCTTTAATCCAAAAAGGGGACATCCCTTACGCGATTGGAGTGGCTGAGTCGATTCAATATAGAAATCAACAAGGTTATGCCTATCGGGAGATTGCGAAAGTATTCGCTGAACAGGGGAGGACTCAAGAGGCGATCACCTATGCGATGCGCGTTCGCGATAAAGGGCAAATAGAGACTGCATTTCGGGAAATTTTTTATCTTTTAAGGCGAGCTGGCAAATTAGATGAAGCGGTCCGAGTTGTGAATATGATTCCAGATGTTGAGATATGGAATTTCGCAGTTTGGACTCTTCGTGAGGTTTTGATGGAGACTCAGAGCGAGGAGAGAAGCGCTAAAAGGGTCCGCTTAATAGATTGATTCCCGGTTCTTTTTTTTCATTCTTTTCGATATGCTCCTCAACAGATACGTTCAATTGAGCTTCTGTGCGCATTCTTTCATTCGGGATTCTTTTCATTTGCAGTTTACTGGCGAATATTCTCCCAGCGGAGGAACACCTATCTCCTTGGCTCACGGGCCCTTTGATCGCTCCGATGGGGAAGGTTGTTCCCTATGGGGATTTTGTCCTCAAGTCATACGTCTATGGGGGAGTCGAGACGGGTCGTTACAACGAGAATTGGAAGGCGGTCTCATCAGAGAATGATTTCTACTCCTTCAAGATCGAGTTTCTCGCTTTCTTGGGTCTTACCTCTTGGTGCGATCTCAATGTCATTCCTCAAGTGTTCTATCAAACCACATCGAATCAACACTATGGCTATCCAGGCGATTTGACTGTGGGACTTGATTTCCAATTGATGGAAGAGGATTTCACTCCCTATTTCCCAGGAATCAAATTCGCTGTTCGAGAAGTATTCCCCACCGGGAATTTCGAATTTTTCCACCCCAGAAAGTTGGGAGCCGATCGAACGGGAGGGGGCTCTTTCTCCACTCAGTTTGATCTCGTTTTGTATAAAGTATTCCACTTAGGAGGAAAGCATTGGCTGAGCACCACCTTGAGCGGAGAGTACATGATTCAGACGCCGGTCAATGTCCACGGATTCAATACATATGGGGGGGGATTCGGAACGAGGGGGACTGCTCTTCCTGGAAATCGGTTCCAAGGGATCTTGAGCTTCGAGCTCACTCTCAACCAAAATTGGGTCTTGGCTTTCGATACCATCTACACCCAAACCGATGCGACTCAATTTTTTGGCCTCCCCGGGATCACTTATTATGGGCGGTATGCAACAGTGGGGACCCCTTCTTCAGAAGCGTTTCAGTTGGCTCCCGCGATCGAATACAATTGGAGCCCTCATTTGGGAGTGATCGGGGGATGCTGGTTCTCGGTAATGGGAAGAAATAGCGCCCAATTTCAAAGCGGTGTGATTAATTTCCAATATACTTATTGAGAGACTCTCTATGCGCTTTATTCTTTTCTTTCTCCTCTTAGCGTTTAGCTTAGAGGGGCGTTTGAGCAAGGTGGAAAACTTCCTCAAAGAGACTCTTTCCAGCGAATCGATTCTCAATCGCCGCCAAATCAAAATCCCCGGCTACTCAAGAGCTTATAACCCGTCATTGATCCCTTATAAAGAGGGTTATCTTCTCTCTTTCAGGTACGTGACCAGGTGCCCCGATTGGACGGAGATCAAGTACCGGACCGACCTCTCTTTCATCGGTGTGGCGCAGTTGGATGAGAATTTTCAGGTGATTGAACCAAGCGTCCAATTGCTCAATATCCTCTCCCATTCTTCTCATTTTTCCTTGACCGCAGAAGATGGGCGTCTTTTGAATGTGAATGGGCGCATTTTTCTCTTCTTTAATGATTTTCCTCTTTCTCTAGATCCGACTCAATTTGGGATGTACTTTGGTGAGCTGATCGAAAAAGAGGGGGTCTTCGCTCTCAAAGAGGCAGCAAAACCTTTATATTATCCGGCGGCGATCCCCGTTGAAAAAAATTGGAGTCCGTTTGTGTCCAAAGATCGCCTTTATGTGATCTATTCAGATCAGCCTCGGGTGATTTTGGAAGTGGAGTGGGAGAGCGGATTTTGTCACGAGGCGGCTCGAACGCTGGGAGCTTTCCCTAGGGATTTAGGAGAAATCCGAGGAGGGACCCCCGCTTATGCCTCCGATCCAGAGGAAGGAGCGCCGTTTCTCACCTTCTTTCACTCTTCTTTCCCTGCAAAAACGGGGAAAGGAAAAGCGTATGTAATGGGGGCTTATACGTTTGACAAAGAGCCCCCCTTCACCATTCAAAAGAGGAGCGAGCGCCCCCTCGGGCATCTCGCAGACTACACAGAGGAAAACTCTGCCAAAGTGATGTTCCCCGGAGGAATGGTGGTCTTTGGCAATCACATTCATGTCGCTTGGGGAAAAGGGGATCGTGAAATCTGGATCACCACCTTTGATCGGGAAAAACTCCTCTCTTCCTTGAAGTGAGGTTCACTTTTTTTCAGCGGCCTCAGTATAAAGCCAGCGGGCGAGCGAGTCGAGCGTGACCGCAGCCGCTAGGGGATGTTTCTCCGGATCTACCCCCATTCCAACTACTTCAAAGAGAAACTCATCGGGAAGGGATTTTTTTATCACCGCATATTGGTAGCCGCAAAAGGGCTGATCGGAAACAAAAAGCGATGGGGCTGGGGGGGGAGATAAATGAAGCCAAGCGACGATGGTATCCTCAGTTGTAGGACGCTTCAAGATTCCATTTTCAGTTTTCATCGGAACCGCAACAAATACAACGGGAAGTTCTCTCATCTCTTCTGGGAGAGAGGCTTCTTTCCAAATGATTTTGGCAGCTTCCGCTTCATTTTTACATCGATCAGTGAGCTGATCGACCCGGGGATCGAGGGGCCTTTCACCCGTAAGCCATACGATCTCAGTAAAACGAACTCCTTCGTCCCATAGTTTCGCAAGGTAGGCGAGGCGGGTTTCCATTCGAGAGGTGGTGGCTCCGAGAATCAGCGCTGTGTGATAATGAGTGGCGATCGGCTTCCACTCATCGTAAAGTTCGTTCGCGCGGCCCCAACCGAGAACGAATTCCCTCTGCTCTGGGGTGAGTTCGGTCACTTCCCACCGCTCATGATTGGGTTTGCGGAGCCATTCTCTTTGAGTGGCGACGATCGGATCTTCGGTCAAGTCCATTCCAAGGCCCTTCATCAATTGTTCAAGAGCCTGAGGATCGACCGACCTTTCTCTAATCGGAGCAGAGAACGCAGTAGCAGCAAAAGCGAGAAGGAACAAAATTCTTAAAAAGGGCATAATTTCCTCATTGTTTTATAAAGAGCGAGTCTTTTTCGGTACTGAATATTCTTCCAGCAGGGATCTTTTTTCATCATCTTCTTCAGTTCTTTGAAGTCGATCTTTTGATGGGCTGCATATCCATTCAAGACCAGATAGAGATAGCGGTATCCATCCTCATAAGTCAGATGGTTGCGGGCAAAATTTTGCCCATTTTGAATCATTCCCAAAACTTCTGATTCATGGGATTCAGCCCATTTGATTTTTTCGGGAAGGTCGCTCATATCGTTGCGGACAGGAAGGTAGTGGACGTAGGGCTTAAGTCCTCGGTAAAACCATTGAATTTGATCCGATTCTTGTTTGAGAGTGAGCGAGTTGGAGAGAAGGCGCCACTGGTAGCCCGGATAAGTGCACATATTCCCATCGAGAGTGGGCTGATACTTATATTTCAGGTGATCTTTCTTGCTCACCCACCCATTGAGTTGCTTCAATCCCTCTTTCTCTACCAAAGGAGCCATCGATGGGCGGTAATCGGCGGCAGCGTCGATCAGATCGGGGTGTTGTTTCGCAAGGCGGCAAATCGCGAGCCGGGGAGTGTAATGGATCGACCCTTGCTGGCTCGCAGGCCCCGTATCATCCGAAATGCCTCCTCGCCAAAACGCTTTTGAGATCTTCTCGTTCCATGGGATCTCTCGATTGATCGACTCGATTTCTGCCGAAATGCGGTGCCAGTCGGGGGAGAGGCAGAGTTGATCTGGGATCAAGATGATCTGCCGAGTGAACGGCTCCCTCAGTTTGGCTTGCCCCAAAATGGGGACCTGATCGCGCGGATCGTCCATCCAATAAAAGTCATGGCAGACAATGTTTTCAGGAATCCCATCCATCGGACAAATGATGAAATCCAGATCGGGCAAGGAGACATGTGAAAGGAGTGTTTTTAACGATTTTTCATAAAAAGTATCTCGGTAAGAAAAGTGGCCCTTAGGGGGGACATACTTATAGAGTTCGTTGTCGATGATCCGATAGTGGTAAAGGAAAATAGGGTTTTGAAGCCTTTCCCGAATCACCTCGTAGGCTTTCTCCAAAGCTTGGACTGTGACCGGCTGAACCTCTTTAAAGTCGGTTTCGATCTGCTCTCTCATCCAATCGGGAACGGGGGAGGCGAGCTTGGCTTGAAAAAGAGCTTTTGGAAAGATCTGATTGTACGACTCTGCCTTCCCCATCACTGGGCGCATGCGCCAAAGGAGGAGAGAGGCAAGAAGGAAGAGGGCGATCGTCAACAGTTGAAGAAATTTTTTCACGGCTACAGTTTATCGATCTCTTTTTTTTCACGCAATCTTGCTCTAAAAGACGAAGAGAGCTAATCTGCTTTTCTTCAAAAAATTATTTACCAAAGGAGGCTAAACCATGGCTGCCATCCACTTTAGACGTCCCTCAACTCCTCTCGGAGAGATCGACATTGAATCAGTCCACCTTGATTCAACTCTTCAACAAATCCCTTCCAATCACTATCTCCCGCCTCCTGTTTTAAGAAGAGGACTCGGTTCCTATTCTGAGGTTGAGATTGAACGGCTTTTAGATGACTTGGCCGAGATCGGCCGCCGAAAGTTTCAGGATGTCATGGAACACAAAGAGATCATTTTGACTGCTTCTGGGCCCATGGGGGGAGCGTCGACTCTTTTGGAACAGGTTTTAAATGGGAAGGAGTGTCCGGACGGGACTCTCGACGTCGATTCATCTTGGGTCTACATCGATCCATTGAAAGATTGTTTGCCCCGTATGCAAAATACTTACATCACTGATCGAGGGGAAGGGTCTTCGGAGGCAGAGGCATCTGAACATTGGAGGAAAGGGGCAGAGTTTCTCTCCGAATTTTTCTTGGCCCTCTGCCTGAAAAAAGGATATGCAGTGGCAGATGGATGGACGATGGGTTCTTCTCATTCAAAAATGGCTCTCGATCAGATCAAAAATCACTATGGGTATTCGGCGACCCTCGTTCATGTGAGCTGCAATGAGGCTGTCCGCAATATGTCGTGGCAGAGCCGAGGAGTTTGCCGCTGGGAAGAAGAGGAGTTTCATGCCAAAAATGAGGAGTTTTACGCTCTTTTGGGCTATTTCGTCGGAACGATGGACAAAATTCTTTTCTGTTATCGAAATGAGAAAAATGAAACGAAATGGGCTGCAAAATTAGAGAATAAAGAACTAATCATTTACGATCGAAGGGCTTTTCATGAAATCAAAAAACTCCATTCTGTCGATCTTTGGGAAAGCGCCGTCGGCCCCATAAACGACCCTGATTGTTGAATATTTCCCCCAATTCGACTAGGGTGAGGAAAAATGAGAGGTTCTATGTTTATTGTTGCTCTGCTCTTTCTTGGGTCATCACTTTTTGCCTGTACCGATTTTGTCGTTCAAGCAACGGACGGGACCTTTGTCAACGGAAGGTCGCTTGAATTTGCCCAAGATTTGCAGTCAGCGATCCAAATTTTCCCGCGCAATCAAAAAGTCATTTCCAAAAATCCGCAAGGGGGAAATGGGACTCAGTGGATGAACCGGTATGGCTATCTGGGGGTCACTCCTTTGGGAATGGGCTTCTCCTTTGATGGAATGAATGAAAAAGGGCTCTCGTTTGGCTACTTATGGCTTCCCGGAGTGACTCAATATCCGACCGTTCCTCCTGGACAAATGGGGCAAGCGCTCGATTTTGTCGATTTAGGAGATTGGCTCCTTGGCAATTTTGCAACGGTTGCTCAAGTGAAAGGGGCGCTGAAAAATGTCTATGTGTGGGGTCATGAAGTGCCCCAGCTGGGTTTGCCGCCGATCCACGTGGCGGTCCATGATGCAATGGGAAATCACCTCGTGATTGAATTCATCGGCGGGAAAATGGTTGTGAGCGATAACCCAATCAGCGTCCTCACCAATTCTCCTCCCTTCGATTGGCACATCATGAATCTGCAAAACTATCTCAACCTCAACGCATCCAATCCAAATTCGATCACTTTTCGTGGAGTTCCGATCGGGCCATTAGGGCAAGGATCTGGATTCCTTGGGATTCCTGGCGACTGGTCTCCCCCCTCCCGCTTTGTGAAAATCGCAACCTATCTCCGCTTCGCAAAAGCGGCAGCGACCGGGCTCGATGGAGTCAATTTAGCAGAACATTTGCTCAATAGCGTCGATATTCCTCTCGGCGAGGTGCGCGATCCAGGAAAGGAGACGGGCGACTACACCCAATGGGTGGTGATCAAAGATCAAAGCCAAAAGGTGTTTTATTTCCGAACTTATGAGGACTTGTCTCTGAAAATGATCGATTTGAAGAAGATCGATTTTAACAGAGGATCGGGGAAAAAACTCTCGCTCAATTTATCAAGAGGCTATCTCGATGTTACTACGGAAATGAGTAACTCACGCTGATCACGCCGGCTGCGAAATTGAGGCTGCTTCGCCCATAG
>CAZIML010000010.1:0-20177 GCA_964540255.1 uncultured bacterium | reverse complement strand
GATTTTTTCTCTCAGGTGGAGAATGATCTTCAACTCCCCCCTCAAATGGAGAGGGGGACCCTTTCAGAGATCACGACGGCTCTCATTCGACATATTCAGGAGCCTCAATTTCTTGAATCAGCCCTTCAAAGAGCGGCTGAACGGGGGAAGAAATCTCCATGGGATTATATTTCGGGAGGGACTATGCAAACGCTTCTCATGGCTTATTGCAATCGGGATAAACCGTTTACTGAAACGGCCCTTGTTCCGAGATCGGAAGAGGAGCTGCTTCGCTTTTTTCTGAATTGGCCAGGCAAGGATCCCGTTTTGATCCATTCGCCCACCCATGCGTTTGTTTTCTACCCGGAACTGTTGACTCATCGAGAGATTTTCCCGCCTCCGCAGCAAAAATGGAATGAGGAGATGCAAGAACACATCGCTCATCGCATCAGCCTCAAGCTCCCTGAAGGGGAAAGAGCCCTTTTTCTCCATTTACTGCGGCAGAAAGGAGTCGCTTCCTCCAATTTACTGTTTCGGAACCTGATGATTGAATCTATAGGAGGGAGGATGGGGGCCAAAGGGGAGGTAATAGATGGGACGATTTTTGAAGAAACTCCCCTCTTGACGCAAGCCGAGGCGAAAGGGGCCCTTGAACAACTCTTTCATCTTCTCAATATCAGAGGGAAAATTGAGCTTGAGGGTCAATTTTATGGTCCGCATGCTCTTTATCAAATTGCAAAAGAAGCCGCCTTGAAATTAGAAGGAAGCGCCCTCACTTCGATCGATTGGGATCTAAAAATTTCTGAGGGGATGAGAAAGCTCCGATTAGCCCCTCCATCCATCACTCTTTTTGCCGATACGAATTGGTCGGGCTGGTTTTTTGGCTTTGTTGTGAACGGTGCGACCCAAAAGCTAGAGTTGTGGCGTCTCAATCGGAATGGGATGCAAGGCTTTCCCATGTCCGATTGGAAAGAGTGGACGAGTCCAAACAACAGCAGCAGTTGGGTCCTCCTCTCAAAGCCTGACGAGTATATGATTTAAATTTTCTTTAATTATAAATAAACAATTCACTACACTTTATCCCTTAAAATTTTCTTTGGGGAACTGATGTCTCTAATCCTGTTTTTCTTCTGTTGGGTCTCATCGATTTATTCCGTAGAACTTAGTTTGGCTGTTACTGAGAATGATCCATCAACTTTGGTTGAGGGGGTGAGCGTAATTACTGGCGATTTGTATTTTCTTGAAGAGGACTATGTGGTCGGAGGCGCCGAACCGATTCAAATTCGAAGATCTTTTCTGAGTCGTGATGGATATTTCAAAAATTATGAACATTTGACCGCTCAATTTCAGTGCTTTCCGAATATTATCGTAGCTGTTGAGCCGAATGGAACGCCAATTCACTATTACGCAGATCCGGGGAACCGAATTGTTCCAGTGATTGGCGATGGGTTTTACGGGGAGAAACATAGAAGACCTTTGCGGTACAACGCATTGACGTTAGAGAACAAGGGATATTCCAATACGAAGAGCGGCGAGATTTCTGCGAAGACAAACCTAAAAAACCAGTACATTGTCTTTGATCCGTCACGAAATGAAAAGGGGAAGAGTTTCACCCTTTATGCTGCAGATGGAACTCAAAGATATTATGTGAATCTTTCTGGGCAAGAGAAGATCAAGGGGCCGCGTGGGGATATGTACCTTGACTATGGCTATCGACTTGCCTCTGAAACTCTTCCGAACGGCCACGTCATTCGATATCAATGGAATAAAAAAAATCAGATGGTTCAGATTCATGCTACAAACTCAACGGGTCAAAAGAAATTTGCCAGTTTAACCATTCCCGAGAGACGCAAGAATGAAATTCCGACAGAAGTTCGGTTGGAAGGAAGCGATAAACGGTTCATTATTTATAAAAGTTTGTCTACTGAATCAGATGTGATTTCTCCCGATCTTCCTGATCAGCGATTTACCTGGGATTTAAAACTTCGAAGAGTTGGGGGTCAGGATAGAAAAGTTCCTTATCTGCAGAGATTGTCTCTGCCGAAGAACCGTGCAATCCAAATTGGCTATAGCGATGTGGAGGATCCAGGTGAGCGCCAGTCGAGGATCGATCAAAAGCTCGATCAGATCAGAAACCAGATTCAGGAATTAAAGCCGAAAGCCAAAAGAATGCCTTCCAAATATCAACATGTGCTCGACGGATTGAAGCGTGAAGAGCAACGTATCCTGAAGCACGGCCTAGAGAATATGGGGTTGTGGGAAGGGTATATGGTTAAAACACTCTCCTCTCCTGTTGGTAAAGATGAAACCCCGATTACAACTCATTCGTTTTTCTACGATAAAAAAAATCGCAACTCATATGTGCTCGATGTCTATCAGAATAAGCGAGCCTACTTCTGGAATGATGATTATCGCCTTACGGCAGTGAAATACTATGTGGGGAAGGAGGTTTTTCATAGCCAAGAGAGGTTTGTATGGGACAGCGGGGCGCTTCGGTGCCGGGCTTTTTATGATGAAAAAGAGAACCCTATATTTGCTAAAGTTTACTCATACGATCCTTCAGGGAATGTCATTGAAGAATGTTTTTTTGGAAATCTTTCAGGAGGCGGCGCCGATTTAAAGATCGGAAGCGGTGGGATGCCAGAGGGAAATGGGGCTGAAAGCTACATTCGGAAGAAAACTTATTCAGATGATGGCCGTAATCTGCTGACTAAAGAGGAGGATTTGACAAGTGGGTTGATCGTTACTTATGGGTATAGAACCGACCACCAATTGCTGAAAAGTAAATTCCTAGGATGCGCTGATCAGGTGAAGATCAAGCATACATATGAATACAATGATGATCACATTCTCATAGAGGAAAAAATCGAAGATGAAATCTCCACTCTCATTAAAACGATTCATCCCGTCAAGGAGGGCCAGTACCTAGGCATGCCAGAAGTCATTGAAGAAAAAAATGGGGATGGGGAGCTGTTAAGGAAAACGATTTTAAGTTATGGCAACGGAGCACGCGTTGAGGGGAAAGAGATTTACGACGCCAACGGAGTAAAACGATACACGCTCGAGATGAGATACGATGATAAAGGGCACCTCATCAGCCAGACGAATCCAATCGGCCAGAAAGCTGAGTATAGGTATGACGAGAATGGAAACCAGATCTATTCAAAGGACTATTCAGGAAGATTAGAGACTATTTTTGAGTATGATTTTTCGAACAGGCTCAAGAAAAAAGAAGAGATAGGAGACGATGGAGTTCATAGAGTTTTTCTTTATGGATACGATTTGAAGCACAACCTGATCTCAGAGACCGATCCATTTGGAAATCAGACGACTTATGTCCCAGACGCTTTTGGTCATCGGAAAGAAGTTCGGTTCCCTACTTTACGTTCCGATTCAGGTGAGTTGATTGAACCGGTGACGCTGAGTTTGTTCGATTCTGCCGGAAATGAAATCGAGAAGAGGGATTCAGCCGGTCATGTGACTCGTAGCCAGTATAACGCATACGGCAAGCCTATTCGAGTAACTCATCCAGACGGCTCTGTCGAGCAATTTCGATATTACCTCGATGGGAATTTAAAGAGTGCTATCGATCCTAGAGGAATCTCCACTGACTACGAATACGACTATTTAGGACGGGTCATTAAAAAAACGATCGGGGATCGTATTGAGACATTTTACTATGAGGGGCAGTATTTAGTAAAAAAAATGGATCCCGAAGGTAACGACACTGTATATGGATACGATTTGTTTGGAAGAAAGATCCGTGAAAGTTTTGGTGGGGAAGAGATCCTCTACGGGTATGATGAGTTGGGGCGGCTCCGCACAACTCAAACAGGAGATCTCATTCAGATCTCCGAATATGACTTACTTGATCGGGTCATTGAAGAAAGGAGCGAGTCAACGGGAGGAGAGCTGTTCAAGCGGGTTCAGTATGAGTATGACGCAGTCGGGCACCGAAAAGCCATCATTCGGTCCATCGATGGGAATGAAGTTCGCGAGGAATGGAAATATGATTCGATCGGGAGGCTGATAGAGAAGAAAAATGGGTTTGGATTTATTGAAACCTATGAGTATGAGAACTCATCAAACCGGAAGATTCACACGGATCCGATGGGGTTGAAGACCATCGAAACTTACAATTCGCACAACCTCCTCGAAAGTGTTGAAAAGTTCAATGGGAAAACATTGGGCTACACTCGGAAATATTACAATTCTAACGGAAAACTGGCCCTGCAGATCGATTCAATTTCATCGGATGATAGAGGGAAGAGGGAGATGAGGACTCGATGGGAGTACAACTCGAGGAATTTGGTGCAAGCACTCATCGAAGGAGAAGGAACAGTCGATGCGAAGATCACTAAATACGAATATACCCCCAGAGGAGAACTAGAAAGGGTGATAAAACCCAATGGAGTTGTCCTAGAGTACCGATATGATGATTGGGGCTCTCTTGAATCATTGATCTCTTCTGATGGAACCGTGAGCCATCAGATGACCTACAATCGGTTGGGGCATCTGAAAACGTCCGATGGACTCATCCGGACGACCGATCCTTATGGAAGAATCACATCAGAAACGTTTCCTCGAGGTTTTTCGATTGAAAATGAATACGACGATCGAGGTCGGAGGAAAAGATGTTCGATAGGAGCTGCTGATTGTGTCATCAGGTATGAATATGATGCTGCATTTTTGAAGCGGGTGATTCGGGAAAAAAGCGATCAAACAGTTCTTTATTCTCACACTTATACTGTGCGTGACCTCTCGGGTAACCCCTTAGAGGAAGAACCGATCCTAGACAGAGGGACGATCCTCTTTTCAATAGATCGTCTTAACCGGAGAAGCGGCATTCGCTCTCCCCCATTTAACCAGCGGGTAGATGAATGGGACAAAGTGGGCAATCCCTTAGAATTGATCACCGGAGGAGATAAAAATGTCTATACCTATGACTCTCTCTATCAGCTCACCTCAGAATCGGGACTATTCAACCACATCTACGCATTCGATTCACTCTTTAACCGGCTTCAGAAAGATCTAGAAACCTATAAGATCAATTCGTTGAACCAAGTCGTATCCCATCTTGAGTATGACCGGAACGGAAACCCGATTCGGTATAACGGAGCTATACTTCGGTACGACGCACTCGATCGACTGGTTCGGATTGAATTTTCTGACAAGATTCAAACCTTCACTTACGATTCAGAGCATCGGTGCTTATCAAAAACTATCGTCCAAAACGGGGCATGGAAAACGGTCTATTTCCTTTATGATCAGCGAAATGAGATTGGGTTTTTCGATGATCAAGGAGTCCTTGTTGAACTTCGAGTTCTTGGAGAGACTCCTCATGCTGAAATCGGAGCCGCGATCGCCATTGAATTGAGCGGCCAAATTCACATTCCAGTTCACGACCTACAGGGAAATCTTGCCGCTCTTCAATCTGTTCAAGGAGAAGTATCGCACTATCGGTACAGTGCGTTCGGCGAAGAAAAAATCACAGGTCAAGCGCTCTCTTCTTGGCGATTTTGTTCAAAACGGACTGACCCTATCACGGGCTTCGTCAATTTTGGGAGAAGATTCTATCTCCCTTCCCTGGGCAGGTGGCTTACCCCTGATCCCGCCGGCTTTACCGATGGGATGAACCTTTATGCTTATCTTCTCAATGATCCCCTGACTCATTTTGATGAGTATGGACTCTTTCAAGCACCTCCTTGGGACTATTCGTCTCATAAGTATTATTCATGGAGCCGATCGAAATGGAATCGTCCTTCTCCCATCCACTTTGGTTCAGGATTAAATTCGATCCAGGCCCCGATATTCATGGTGAATGGTATTCTAAACACTCGAACTGAAGCGATGAGCGGAGCCTTTAGTTTAAGCAAGACCTTAGAATGGAAGGGGAATGTAATGCCCATATATTCTGAGTCGCGAGGAGCTTTCAGAGATCTCTTATCTGTCTATGCAGCTCGGCACAACTCGAATTATAATACTTTTGCTATTCGACATTTGAATAGAGAAATACGATGGAGTGCAACTTGTTTAGATGCAATGAACGATCCAAGAAAAATTTTCGTGAATACGTTTAGCCGAGGGACTGCTGATTTATACCATGCTGCTAAAAATTTGACTCGAGAGCAAAAGGATCGCTTGATAATAACCGCATGCGGACCGATAATGACCCTTCCACGAGACATGGGATTTATTGTGAATAATCTTATTTCGGCAGGTGATTGGTGTTCTCTTAGGTTTCACCGAGGGTTGAAAAATGATCCTTTGAAGTTTTATGATTTTGCTGACGTAATGCTTCTTCCTCAGATGGATGGTTTTAGCGGATTTATACGGGACCATTTTTTTAAAAGTAGGACATATCAAGATCGGATAGGAAGAACAACAGCTCCCCTATACAGGAAATACGGAATGATTCGATGAATTTACTGTTTTTAACTCTTATATTACTACTTGGTTTTTCAAGCCATTCATTCGGGATGAGCCATTCTAAGAACCCGAATAATGAGGCCATATTCACCATATTAGACTACTCAAAAAAAATAAAAAAAGAAAAAGGAATTGAGCTGAGAGAGTACGGTGCTATTGGGCCTCGATCGAATAGTGCATTTGATGGAAAGATCCATGGAGTAAATCTTGGATATAGCATCAATCAAAATCTAGGATTAGATGATGCTAAGGCTCTCTTTTTTTCGATTGTAGATGGGTTGATAGATTGGCTCAATAAAAATGAATCTATTGGGTCTTGTTTTGCTCATTATCCTGTTGGTTATGGAGATTTTTATTTTCGTTTGAGTTTTGATTACGATAGCAAGGGGTGCTTGCATCAAGATGATGTTGTTATGATTGCTATCTTAGAGAATGAGATTATGTATTTTTTTGCTGAAGAAGATGGTGCCACAACTCAGTTTGAAACGAAAAAAATCATTCCGAATGTTTGCATGACTAATGGATTTTCAAGAAAATTGCGCTGCGTAACAGAAAAGCTTCCTGAAAGAAATTAGAGAGTTCCTGGAAAGGAAGCTGTAAAACAATGGGTCCAAATGAAAGTGCATGTGGTTATTCTGGTTTTTATGTCTATATTGAACGTTAGTTTTGCGAAGACGGAAAAACAAAAATCATTTCACGATACGATGTCAGTCATAGACGAGTATTCTCAAATTCTAAAAGGTCAAGAACAGATAAGGAATTCTAGCTATGGACTCGACTACGCTGGGGAGGATAAAGTTTACGATGAGAAAATTCATGTAATAGCTTTAGGTTATCGGGTTGACAAACACATGAGGTATGACGAAGCTAGAAATTATTTTTATTCGATCGTAGATGGTCTTTTGGCGCATATAAACAAAAATGTTCAAATAAAAAAGTATTTTTTCCATTTTCCTGTTAATTATAGTGATTTGGAGTTGAATTTTTCATTCGAAGACGAAAATCAGGGGGCGCTTAAGCGCGATGAAGTCAAGTCTATTCATATTGCGCGGAATGAAATCTTATATGAAATCGTCAATGAAGAAGAATCAAACGATATTCAGTACGATCAAGTAAGTCCTGAGATATATGTCTTCCAAAATGGCCTTGAGAAAAATCGTTCGATTATTCGAACGATTGCTGAAGACTTGGCAATCCACTCCAAGGGGGAGTCCCAAGAATGAATTCGATCAGATGCATCAGATGAAACTATTTTCACTTATTTTACTGCTTGGTTTTTCGAGTTACTTGTTCTGTATGAGCAAACCAAAGAATCCAAAAAATGAAGTTATATTTACAATTTTAGATTACTCAAAAAAAATAAAAAAAGAGCGGGGCATCGAATTAAGATCATATGGAGCTACTGGCCCTCGAGGCAATAAGGCTTTCGACGGAACAATTTATGGTTTTGATCTCGGATACAGTATCGATAAAAATGTAGGGGTGGATGAAGCGAAGATTTTGTTCTTTTCAATTGTAGATGAATTGATAGATGTTCTTAATAGCAGAGAATCGTTCAAGGAATATTTCCACCATTATCCGATTGGTTACGAGGACTTCTATTTGCGTCTGAATTTTGACTATGATGAAAAAGGGCACTTGCATCAAAACGATATCGTCATGGTTGCAATTTTGGACAACGAGCTAAAATACTTCTTGGCTGAGGAAGACGGAGCGACGACAGCGCTTCAATCAAATAGGATTATTCGGGATGTTTATGTGACCACGGGGTTTTCGAGTAAAATGCGCTGCGTAACAGAAAAGCTTCCAGAAAAAAATTAGATTGGACATACGAAAAATTCAAGTGAGGATAGTTAGTTTTATTTTTCTGTTATCGATGTTGATTCAAACAGGCTGCTCCCAAAAAAAATGCGACACCTCATTTGAGGAAACGATGACTGTAATAGATGAATTCACTCAATTCCTGAAGACGAAAGGGATAAGAAATTCGAGTTATGGGCTGTTTTATGCGGGAGACGACAAAGTCTATGATGGGAAAATTCATGTAGTTGCTTTGGGATATCGGACCGATAAGCACATGGGCTATGAAGAGGCTAGAAAATACTTTTATTCAATCGCGGATGGACTCTTGGAACAGATTAATAAAAATACACAACTTAAAGACTACTTTTTTCATTACCCGGTAGATTATAGCGATTTGCAGCTTAATTTCTCTTTCGAAGACAAAAACCAGGGCTCCCTTAAGCGTGATGAGGTAGAGTCAATTCATTTAACACGGAATAAAATCTTATATGAAATCGTCAATGAAGAAGAATCAAACGATATTCAGTACGATCAAGTAAGTCCTGAGATATATGTTTTGCAAAATGGCCTTGAGAAAAATCGTTCGATTATTCGAACGATTGCTGAAGATTTGGCAATCTACTCCATGGGAGAGTCCCAAGAATGAATTCGATCAGATGCATCAGATGAAACTATTTTATTTTCTTTTGTTGAGCTTTTCAAGTTACTTGTTCTCTATGAGCAAACCAGTGGGGCCAAATGAGGTTATATTTACAATTTTAGACTACTCAAAAAAATTAAAAAATGAACGAGGTATAGAACTAAGAAGTTATGGAGCTGATTTCGCGGGGGCAGACAAAATTTATGATGAAAAGATTCACTTAATAGATGTCGGATACAGTATCGATAAAAATCTAGGGGTGGATGAAGCGAAGATTTTGTTCTTTTCAATTGTAGATGAATTGATCGCTGTTCTAAATAGCAGGGAGTCGTTCAAGGAATATTTCTATCATTATCCGATTGGTTACGAGGACTTCTATTTGCGTCTGAATTTTGACTATGAGGGAAAAGGGCACTTGCATCAAAACGATGTCGTCATGGTTGCAATTTATAACAATAAAATAAAATACTTCTTAGCTGAGGAAGACGGAGCAACGACAGCGCTTCAATCTAATGGGATTATTCGTGATGTTTATGTGACCACGGGGTTTTCGAGTAAAATGCGCTGCGTAACAGAAAAACTTCCAGAAAAAAATTAGAGAGCTACTGCAAAGGAAGCAGTTCAAGTTTCCATTGAGTGAATGGGAAAAGTATAGCTGCTCAAAGCGCAATTTCCCCTATTTTCGGCGAAGGTGACTATAGGTCGCTAGTGCATTGGTATGCTGTATACTTATCGGACTTCCCTTTCGCTTTTTCTACGGGGTATCTCTGTTCTAGAAGGGGGAGTTTATCCTCGGCGGCAGCGACAGGGTCGATCCCCAGTTTTGCAGCGAGATGAATCAAAGAGCGGAATGCATCCCCAATCTCCTCTTTCACCTGGGTCAAGACCTCAGGGGGCAAATTTTTACTTTCTTCTTCTGTCACCCACTTGAAGGAATCGAGGATCTCGCCAACCTCGGACGCGAGATCGATCGCTAGGTTTTTCGGAGAGTGAAACTGATCCCAATCGCGAGCTCCGTAGATCGCGTTCATTCGTTTTTCAAGCAAAGATAAAGAGGGATTGAGCACTTGAGTCATTTCTTCATCTGAGGGAGGGTCCATCTCCTCAATCGGGATTCCCTTTTCCTTCGCAAACGCGATTTCTCTCTGAACACCTGTCGATTCCTTCCACCCATCTACCTTGAGGACAAGGAGTTTTGTGCATGAGGCTAATAGGGTTAAATCAAACTGGAGCCACTGTTCTTTAGAGATTTCTGGATGATGCTGAGCGATCAGATCGTTGTGAGTCAATGGAGAAAAAACAGGGCGCCCTTGAGCGAATAATTCTTTCAATGCGAAGGTGGCCGCTGCGCACCGCCTTTTTTGAATGGCCCGATTCGGGTGGCGATAGGGACACGCTAGATATATAAGTTCTTTGCCTGACATGTAGTTCCTCCGCAGTTTGATCTCGAATGATGATCTTTCTTCTCCTTTTTGTCCATCCGGACTAGAACTTTATCATCATCCGATGAAACGGCTGTGCGTTCTCTTGGAGAATAAAGTCATATAGCTCGCCTCCTCGTACAAGTTCGTTTAAGACGTATCTGAGGATCTGATTCGGTACTTTTCCAAATGCGAACCCTTTAAATGAGGGCGAGCGATAGTGAATCATTTTCCATTTGGAGTCAATCGGTGGGCGGGGAAGAGATTCTCGGTCGAGTCTTTCGGTGTTTTCGGGATCGAGTGAATTGTTGAGTGTAGCCAGGATTCGATCCACCTCATCTTTTGGTGTCCGATAGATCGTTTCGAATTTCGCAGCCACTTTCATTTTCATTTCTTCTCGTCTTTCAGTCGAAAGATTGAACCGTTTTGCATATGTGTCAGGAGTGATTCGTTGCTGATTCAGCCATTCCAAATGGTTGTTGTATGCCCAATCTAAGAATCGAGTTCCTTTTTCAACTTCTTGGCGAATCCATTCCAAGTCGATGTTGAGCTCTAGTTTTTGAGCTTCCTCGATGATGAGGGAAGCATGATAGGGGAATATTCTGGCAAGATTAGCCATCCGACGATTGTGCGAGGTTCCTCCTCCAAATACATAGAGCTGTTCAAGGTCGATCAACCCAATTTTTCCTTTTCCCTGCTCGATATACAATGGGAGATTGTCGTAACGAACTGTATCGCCAACAATTTGAGTCATTGGATCTATTGAGTCTTCCGATATCAGATCTAATAACACCACTTGTGAAAACATTCGAACCATTTCGCGCACCGCTGAATCAAACAATTCACGATGGTTGATGTAAAGGTCCATATTGAAAAACTTGTTTGTTTGGATCGGCAAACGGGATTCGATTAGAAAATTGTTGCAGCAAACGCCTTTTGGGATTGTTAAATGAGAGCTTTTCTGTAATCTCAATATTTTTCCTAATTCGAGCATCTTATGGAGCCTCTCTCTTCCATTAAGGACGAGCCTTCGATTCCTTACGGGGCACTCTTTAATGACGATGGATTCGTTCGGTTCAGAAGGTAAATAGACAGGAGTCGATCCATTGAGAGCCGTACTCATCCCCTCTAAAATGGCTTGTTTGCACAAAGCATTGTATTGCTCATACTTAGGGTGCCTTAAGATCCCTGCGCGGGCCCTGTGTCCCCGATACGCCGCTTGTATTGTTATTGCAGCAGCTTGTGGTGTTGTAATTGTGTGTGCCATGTAATTGTCTGAGGTTTTTTTGAACAATTATACGTTGATTTAAATATAATTTCAGCACTAATGCAAATTCTGGGATTGAAATCATTTTAAAATCGGGATATAAACGTTTGGTTTATTGTTGATGCTTGTTTATTTGTTTGGTGTTTTGGTGTATAATTTGTGTTAAATTGTAATTTAATTAAAGGATGATAGTTATGAGTATTGTTGGTGTGATAGAGTCGCAATTGGGAAAGGGCAGGGATGTGTTTGTCGGAGAAGAGCATCATAATTGCTATGAGATATATGGAGGTCTCATCGAACCGGGGGTCCTGGAACGGTTACAAAAAGCGGGTCTAGGAACGATATTTATTGAAGGGAGGGCGGCAAACCCCCTCTATTTTAAGAGAAGTGTATGGCGGTGTATTGAGTGGTGTAGGGCCAACGAATCGGGTGCTGTAAGGGATTTTTTTACGAATGTGGCGATTAGGGATTTATGTATTAAAGCTACTTCTATTGGCATCAAAGTCCATTTTTTAGAGAATATTGCTGATAAAATACCCCCGCGAATATTTCAGGCACTAACATTGGATCGGCAGCATGAATTAGCAATCAAAGATAGAAATTCAAAGTTTTTGGAAAAGATTAATCAAAATAAATCAAGATCAAGATATGAAGGTTATTTAGCTGTCATGGGATTTGGACATTTGAATATAAGGCCGAATGGAAGAAAAGAACCGTATAGAATCGCATTCATACCACAGACGGTGCTGGATGAGAATGATCATAAACCTGAAGAAAAAGCCATCACGATAAATGGGTTTGGGGCAATGATCAAAATTGATTACGATACTTTAGCCATTAGTGACCCGACTCCCTATTCTTGTTTGCAATGTTTACAGCGTGCGTGGAAACGGATTTGGCGGCCAGCATAGAGTAGGCTTGTCGTTCTCAGGTGAAATTGAGAATAAAACTTTCTGGAAGGACAGGGCTCAGCTAAAGAATTAAAGAGAGATTTTTTCCCTTTCTTTGTGTATAGTGGAGGGGATGAAGCGGATTTTTTCTCTTTTTCTCTGGATGGCTCCTCTATGTGCGGCTCCTGTCGGTAATACCGCAGCTCCGAGCATCATCAAGGAAGGATTGATCTTTAGCTCCGGAAATTGGATCGATCTTCGAGCCGGTTATGAGGGGGACTTTGTCGTCGATGGGCGGGTCAACCAATTCGATCAAGGGACCGGACGGGTTGATCGCTATCAACAACAAACAAATAGCGCTGTCATCACTGCTAACATTCGAAATCGCTTGGATTTGTATGGTTTGTTTGGATCTTCTAAGACAAAAGCCAAATGGCGATTTGAAAATGTGGCAGCCGAAACAATCACTTTGATGCAGTTAAAGACAAGGCACAACTTTCTCTATGGAGGGGGAGGGAGGGCCGTGTTGTTCGAGTGGGGAAAGGCGTCTCTTGGAATGGGAGGGCGCTACTCCGCCTGCGACTATCAACCCAAATCGCTGAGTGCAAATGGAGTTGAGGAGTCGGTTGAGGGGGGGGAAGTCAATTGGAAAGAATGGCAGGTCAATTTGGATCTTTCCTATCACATCGATCTTTTCACAGTCTATATTGGGACGAAGTACATGGAAGCCATCACTCGGTTGAACGGCTTCTCAGTTCCTGTCTCAGCAAGTCAAACGGGTAGCAATTCATTTAAAAATAGAGACCCAGTGGGTCTTTACTTGGGATGTACCCTCTCAAATGGAAAGTTTTTTATGCTCAATTTAGAGGGGCGCCTCATCGATGAAGAGGCGGTCACCGTCTCGGCTGATTTTCGGTTCTAAAGGGTCTCTTTTTTTTTGCGTTTAATCGGGGGGCTTTCTATAATGCTTGGTTTCAATTTGATAACTGTAGGCATTTCATGCAAAAAATCACCCGCTTTCTTCTCGGAGCTCTTTTACTGAGCTCACCCCTCTTCCCCCAAGAGGTTCCCGTCCAAAATAGTCCGGCCCCAGCCGCAGCTCCTCTGGCCGCACAGCCAGCGGCTGCCGCTCCGGTGGCTAGCCAGCCGGTGGCTCAGGGGGATGTTCAGTTTAGCGAAAAACATAGCCCGGATGCAGATGATATGGAAGCGCTGAGGCGATGGATCCGAGATAAACGACTGGTGACCGTGAAGGAAATCGGGGGCGATCTGTCGATCAGCGGCGAGGTGAGAGCCGAATTCCAAGACACGAGCGAAGTGAAGTCGGGGATCCGGCAGCGGGGCCAAGGGGGAGCTGTCAATAAACCCCAGTACGCATGGGACCTCGAGGTGAACTTGATGATCGACTACCGAACTGATCGAACCTGGGCCGCGATTAAAATTGAATTTGATGAAGATATGGGAATCCGAAGCGGTACGATGAATAAAGTGCGCTTGGAGAAAGGATACTTGGGGGGAAGAATCATCCCAGGGGATACTTTCACTTTTGATGGAGAGATCGGAAGGCGCTTCCTTTATAACGTTTTCGATTCAAAGATCGAGTTTGCGTCGCTCTTTGATGGAGTTCTCTTCCGCACCAATAAGGCTTGGAACCAGATCGGCGATTTCTACTTCAACGTAGGCGCTCTATTGGTCGACGATAAGGTGAATCACTATGCTTATGTCACCGAAATTGGGGCCCTTAAAATTGCGAATACGGGTTTGAATATGAAATATGCATTGATCGATTGGTATAAGCCCTACGCAAATGAGCTGAATGATCTTCGCTATAAATTCGTGGTTTCTCAACTTCTCGCCTCTTACCAATTCTACCCTGAATGGATCGGGAAAAAGTTGATCAAGTTTTATGGAGCGGGGTTGTGCAATCACCTCGCATCAGGGGTCCCTCAAACCCATGGAAAACGGCAAAATTTTGGCTGGTATGCAGGCTTGTCGATTGGTCTTGTTAAAAAACAATATGACTGGGCAATCGATGCCAACTACCAGTGGGCGCAAGCTCAAGTCGTTCCTGAATTCGATTGCAGCGGGATCGGCCGAGGAAATGCCGCCGGTGTTGGTTTCTATACTTTGAATGCCGACGGCAACCCCGATAGCGGCGCTACAACAGCTGCCAATGCGGTGGGAGGTTGCAACTACAAGGGATTTGAAATTGAGGCTCTTTACGCATTCACCGATAACTTGACTGTGTTGCAGAACTTTAAGTACTCCAATACTCTGAATAAGAATATTGGCCCGAACATCAACTACAAACAGTACGAGATGGAATTCATCTACGCATTCTAGTTCAATAAACAGGGGCGGTTCCGCCCCTGTTTCAAATACCAATGTTAAATCGGTCCAGCGCTTGGACCGGGTCGTGCCGTCTCAAGGGCATGTCCTACCAGTCCGAGGGTCAGCATGTTACTGATGCTGTATAGCAAGGAAAGGGCCCCTAATGTTACATGCCCGAAACTTTTCAAAGCATATTCTCCCCCAAAGTTAAAGGCGCTAATCGCAGCCATTGAACCAAAAAAAATAGAGCCTGCAACGCCTACTACGATTTGAGCGATACTGATCATCGCTTTGCAAGGGGAAATGAAAAGAGGTCCGAACAAAGGAGTTGCTTGAGCGCGACTAAGAGTTCGTTGAAATTGGGTCATTGATTCTAAATACATAAATTTTTCTCCTGTTAAATAAAAATGAGAGGAGAATGCTACCGGTTCAAGCTTCTTTTGTAAAGCTGAGAGTGATTTGCTTTTGATGGTAAGGAATGAAGAGGAGCCGTTTTTTGATCAGCTCTTTGGTCCGGTGCGCGTAGAGAATTTCAAGATTGAGCCTTCCAAATACTTTGCTATAGGCTTCGATGATCTCTCCGCTGTCTTCCCGCTTGTGGAAAAAGAGGCACACAGAGGAGTTTTGCCCATGGAATCTCTTCGCTTGCCCAAACAGGGTTCGTAGGGTCGAGCGGATGTCAGGTTCAGGGGGAATGATCCGGATGCATTCCATAAAGCCATTGAACCAGGGGAAATGGCGGAAATAGGGGTCGGGAACGAGGATTTTTAAACGGGGAAAGCAAGAAAAAAGGAGGAGTGCGTCATACCACGAGTTGCTTTGGAGGATGATGATGGAAGTGGGGGGAGGAACCGGTGAATTGAGTTTGAGCTTGCGGAACCGTTTGAGAACTTTTTGAACAAAAAAGGGAAAGAAAAGGGCTGAGAGACGGCCGATGACGATTGTGTTGGAAATGAGCGTAATGATCCCCATCCATGCAAATCCACTGGCTGCGCTAAGGTCTAATTTTTGGCTGAAAAAATAGAGGGCGAATGAGGCTGCCAAGACTCCGATGAAACTGAAAAAGTTTGAGGCGGCGATCACTTGCCCCCGCTTCTCATCGGGACTGCTCACTTGAAGAAAGGCGTCGAAGGGGACGAGATAGGCTCCTCCAAAAATCCCGAGAAAGGCCAAAATAATGATCGTGATCGGAAGGGACCAGGAAAAAAGATAGAGGAGGAGGAAGAGAATCCCCATAAAAAAGCCGCAAATGCATGAGATGCCAGGCTCTACCCGGTCTTTCGAGAGTTGGCCGGCTAAAACGGCCCCAATGGCGATCCCAACTGCCGTCGGGAGAAAGAGGTAGCCTCCTCCCACTTCAGAAAGACCGAGCGATTGCATTGCAAAGGGGATGATATTGAGCTGGGTGAATGCGCCTGTAAAAAGAAAGAAGGCGGAGCCGAAAATCGCAGGGAGAAGATGGGGGATTTTCCAACTGAATTTGACGGTGTGGTAGATCTCATGGAGAAAAAAGGGGGAGATTTTGCGAGTCGAGTGTTGCGACTCTGTTCTTTTGATCCCAAAACTTGTGAAAAGTCCCACTAGGGCGATGAAAATGCAAAACCCAGCCTCAAAAACAAAGTTTTTATCGGTTAAATCGGTGATGAGCGAGGCGAGAAATGTCCCGAGGATGATCGCCAAATAGGTAAATGAGGTCATCGAGCCGTTGGCTTTCGATAATTGTTTTGAATCGACGAGCTCCGGGATGATCCCATATTTCGAGGGACCGAAAAGGGCGCTTTGGGTCGCCATGAGAAAAAGGGCTGAATAGGCTCCGACTTCTGAATTAAAAATGATCGAAATGAGACCGAAAATCATCGTGAGAACTTCCATCCCCTTGGTATAGACGATGATTGTTCTTTTGCTCATCCGGTCTGCCAAAACTCCGGCGCTCGATGAAAAGAGGAGGAACGGGATCACAAATACCGCTCCGGCGATAGAGAGAATCGAATTGGTCTCAGCGGGCCCTTTCAAATGGATCAGAAGGTAGATGACGAGCAATTTAAAAATATTATCGTTCAATGCTCCCAAAAACTGGGTTGCATTCAAAAAATAAAAGGAGCGGAAATCACTCTTCAGGAGCCAACGCATATATCCCTAAGGTTATCTGCTAGTAACAGCTGTTTGCAACAGAAAACGGATTGCCAGAGGAAGGATGATTTGCGATACTGGAGGATATGATTGGAAAGCTTTCCCTCACTTCACGACTCGATTCATCAATAGAAAAGCTCATTTTTGAGCTCGACGCAAATCGAAAAAATCCTTTGGAAACGATGATCGTTCTTGTCCCTAACGGGGCTGTGAAAAATTGGCTCCTGCTCGAGATTGCGAAGGCGAAAGGGGTGGCGATGGGTTTGAAAGTGATCGAAATCGAGCAGCTTCTCCCTCCTTCGATCCATTCTGTTTCGATGGCGGCGATGATCTACAAAGAACTTGAAATCTCAAACGAGCCAGAGGTTCTTGCCTATGTCGGAGGGAAAAAAAAGAGACGGGTCGAATTGACCGAGCTCCTCGCCTCGCTCTTCTTCACTTATGGACAGTTTGGAAAGGAGCTTTTTCAAAAACCACCTTCGAATTGGCAGGAGAGATTGCTCCATAAGTTGTTTTGCCAAGGTTCGTTTCGCCTTCCAGTTCAAATGAACCCTTCTGCAAAGGAGCAGATCTTCTGTTTTGGGATCGATTTTCTTCCTCCCGTCTATTGGGATTTTTTGTTTCAATCTCCTTCTCTTTCCCTTTACCTCTTTTCCCCTTGCGCCCATTTTTGGGAAGATCTTTGCTCCGATCGGGAAAGAAAAAGGGTGGGGCGGTTTTGGAAAAAACGGGGCGCTTCGAAAAAAGGGAGAGAGGCGTTGGACGACTCGTTGCGGCATGGCCCCCGGAATTTAGCCAACTGGGGAAAAATCGGAAGAGAAACGCTCAAATATTTTGATCGATTCGACTTGGAAATTGAGGAATTATATCCCTCTTTAGAGCCCGACTCGGTATTGAAGCAAATCCAATTCGATCTTCTCACTTTTCAAGAAACGAAAACCGATCGGCAAGACGATTCTTTCAAAGTCTTTTTAACCGGCTCGTCCCCACTCAAAGAAATCGAATGTCTTCGGGATGAAATCATCCGTTTGCAAATCCCCTACTCTGAAATTTCTGTTCTCGCTCCCGATATAGAACCCTACGTTCCCCTCATTCAATTTCTATTCGCCGATCAGATCCCTTATCGGATCTCAGGGTTTGATATCGCTCCAAAGAGCTCGTTTAGATGGGGATTGGTTCGGTTGATCGAACTGGGGTCGGCAAGATGGGAGGCCGAAGAGCTCCTCACCCTTTTTGAAACTCCCTCTTTCACCCGAAAGCGGGGTTGGGAGGGAGAAAAATTAGAGCTCTATAGAGAGTGGGTGGCCCATGCGAGAATCGAGTGGGGAATCGATTCAGAGCATCGGAGAAAATATTTGAGCGCTTCTTTAGGCGAGGGGCAATATGAGGATTTCGGTTCGTGGGAAAAGGGGCTCGATTTTCTTCTTCATGCGATCGTCTCTTTTTCTTCTCTTTCGATCGATCGGGACCTCTTTGAAGAGATGATTCAAACCATTGAGGAATTGAAAAAGCTATCTTTTCATGGTGAAAAAACATTCAAAGAATGGGCAGAACTCATCGAATTTGCAGCAGCGCAATTCCTGGAAGCCGATCCAGAGGATGAGGCCGACGCCTCTTGCGTAAATCAATTCGCTCAATTTCTAACGGCACTCAGAAATTGCGAAGAAGAGGGGCTTTTCCCAATCGAGTTGGTAAAACGGTTTCTTTCGACTCGCTGTTCTGGACACATTCACTCGACACATCTCCATGGCGTCCGCTTTTTCCCAATAGACGAGGGAGCTCTCATCCCGGCAAAGGCTCTTTTTCTGATCGGGATGGATGAGGAGCAATTCCCCCGCGAAAGAAAAAGATCGTCGCTCGATCTACTCAAGGGGATAGTTCCAGATCAAGCCGAACGGGATCGCTACTTGTTTCTTCAGGCCCTTTTTTCAGCCCAAGAAGTTCTTAGGATCAGTTACGGCCACCTCTCCCCCGATGAGGGAAAGCCAGTGGGCCCCTCTCTTTTGGTCCAAGAATTATTGAGCGGGTTGAAGATCCAGCCCGAAATTTACCGAGCGGCTCCTCTCCCTTCTTTGGTTCCGAGTTTGAGTTGGCCTCGCCGTGAAGAGCGCCCCCTTCCTGAAGGGGAAATCATCGTTTCTGTTTCTGACTTACGCCTCCTCGCCCGCCACCCATGGAAATTTTACTTGGCCAAAGGAATGGGCCTTTACGTCGATTCTGATTGGGAAGAGTCTTTTGCTCTTGAAAAAGGAAGAGCTCTTCGTTCTACCCTTGAAAAACCGGTCGATCTCGCCTTGAAAGAGGGGAGTTGGGTCGCAGGTCCAATTGGGAAAGCGCTCCAGTCTGATGTGATTGAAAGGGCGGCTGAATGGAAGGAACGATTGGATGAGTGGCAAGTGGAGCCGTTTTCACTCGTTCTTCGGCAAAATTGTGAGACGCCCCATTGGGAAGAAGAGCGGTATGTCGTTCCTCCGATTGAGCTTCGATGGGAAAATTTAGTCGTTTCTCTCGTCGGCGAAGTGGCTCATGCAACAACCAAGGGATTGATTTCTTCGAATGATGATTCCATTGGGGGAGCCTTAAAAATATGGCCCGATGCGCTCGTCGTTGCACTCGCATTGAGCGGAGAGCAAATTTTCATGCTCAAAAATGGGAAGGTAAAAACTATCGAAGAGGCGGAAAAAGGGTTAAAAGCCTTTCTCGAATATTACTTCGCCGCCCTCAGAGCCCCTTCTCCTCTTTTACCCGATTGGGCCGATTCTCTTTTGCGCAAAGGAGGAGCTGATCTAGAAAAGAAAATGGAGAAAGAGTCGATGTTCGAAGATCCTCTCGTCGATTGGATCTTCGCAAGAGGAAAAATTCCCGCGGCAGAAGAGCTCGTCTCCGATTGGGGGCTATTTTTGCAAGAGAGGTTTGAGCCACTGATTCAACTCTATCCAACAAGAGGGAAAAATCATGCAGCGGTTTGATTGTTTGGCCCTCGATTGCCCTCTTTTGGGGCCTCATCTCCTCGAAGCGTCGGCCGGGACTGGAAAAACTTTTTCGATCGAGCATATTTTTGTTCGCCTTGTGATGGAAGGGATGGAGGTGGAAGAGATTTTGGCTGTCACATTCACGAGAGCGGCTACCCGGGAACTCAAGGGGAGGATTCGAAAGAATTTAGAGAAGGCGCTTCAATGCATAGAGACAAATCAGGCCCCTTGGGAATATTTAGAGCCCCATTTAGAAAGCGGAAGAATGAGCCGCCGCTTGAGCGATGCACTCTCCACCTTCGATCGATGCCAAAT
>CAZIML010000009.1:20545-21902 GCA_964540255.1 uncultured bacterium | reverse complement strand
TGAGAGTGTTTCATATCGCCGTACGTTTCATTTCATCAAAGTTTGCACTAAAGCCAGTGAGGGGATTCAGTTCGCCAAAAGAGAGCCCTTATTCACTTTGCCCGAATTTAAAGAGGGGCTTTTCGAAGTGCAAGACGAAGGAAGCCAGTTAGTGGCCGATCTGGTTGAGGCGAAACCGGGAGACCATGTTCTAGATTACTGCAGCGGTTCCGGGGGTAAAACGCTTGCTTTTGCTCCGAAAATGAAAGGGAAAGGGCAAATCTATTTAAACGACAACCGCCCTTGGATATTAGTGGAGGCGCGCAAACGGATGAATCGGGCTGGAATTCAAAATGTCCAATTTGTTCTGCCGCAAAAGAAGATGAATTGGGTTTTGGCCGATGTTCCCTGCAGCGGCACCGGAACGCTCCGAAGAAATCCCGATGCAAAGTGGAAAATCGACCAGGCGATGATCGATCGATTGATCGTCCAGCAAAGAGAAATCGTCCATGAAGCGCTCCAACATTTGCGACCCGACGGAAAGTTTGTCTACGCCACCTGCTCCATTTTGCCCGAAGAAAATGAAGAGCAAATCGCCTACTTCATCAAAACATACGGCCTTGAAGTGGTGGGGACTCCCCTTTCGCTCCTCCCTGAGAATGGAGGCTCTGATGGTTTTTTTGCCGCTGTATTGAAAAAACAAAATTTGGTATAACGATAGGCTATGAAAACACTTTTTGCGTTTCTCTCTCTTTTGACAACTCTTGCTGCCGCCCCAATGGTCGATTTCTCGAAGGAACCGAAAATTGCGGTCCAAAACGCCATTCTCGCCAAAGTGAATGGAAAAACGATCTCGATGATCGATGTGAAAAAGAAAATGGACATGGCTTTTTATCAAAGCTATCCGCAGCTCGCCGATTCAAGCCAGGCGCGGCTCCAATTCTACGAAGCGAGTTGGAAGCACGTGCTGATGGACATGATCGACAACGAGCTGATCATCGCCGATGCACTCGACAAAGAGATTAAACTGAGCGATGGAGAGATTCGAGAGGTGATGGAGGAGCGATTTGGCCCCAATGTGATGCAAACGCTCGATAAGATTGGCCTCACTTACGAGGAAACGTGGAAAATGGTGAAAAACGAGCTGATCGTTCAGAGGATGAGCTGGTGGTTTATCCATTCAAAAGCGATGAGCTCGGTCACTCCCCAAGATATCCGGCAAGCCTACCGCCTCTATCTGCAAAAGAACCCTGCCTACTCGGAGTGGAAATATCGGGTCGTTTCGATTCGGACCGACAGCGCAGATGAATCGCTAGTAAGCGAGATCCAGAAAACTCTCGCTGAAAGTGGAAAACCGCCGACCGAAATCGATCTGAAG
>CAZIML010000009.1:4714-20535 GCA_964540255.1 uncultured bacterium | reverse complement strand
GAGTTCAATGCGAAGACCGAAGAGCTCTCTGAGCTGCACAAAAACTCCCTCAATGGACTGACTCCCGGCACCTATAGCAACCCCTCCTACCAAATGAGCCGAGCTGAGAAAAAAACAGTCTATCGAATTTTTTATCTCGTTTCGAAAAATGAGGTCCCTGCCCCAGCCTTTGAGGATCTGTCCCCAAACCTGCGCAATGAGTTGATCCAAAAAGCGGTCAGCTCTGAATCGCAAGTCTATCTCTCTAAACTCCGAAAACACTATGGCTTCGATGCAGACAATATCATCCCTGAAGAGCTCCATCCCTTCTCCCTGCAATGAGCTTAACAGAGTTGATTGAATTTCTCGATCGAGTGGGGGCAAAACCAAAGAAGAGTTTGTCCCAAAACTTTCTCATCGACCCAGATGCAATTCGGAAGATTTTGGAACTTGCAGAAGTTGCCTCAGGAGAGCTCATTTTAGAAATTGGTCCAGGGCCTGGGGCTCTTACTGAAGCGCTCCTTGAAAAAGGGGCTAAAGTTTACGCAGTCGAGATGGATAGCGTCTTTGCAAAGGAACTTTCCCGCTTTGAAAACGAGCGGCTGAAAATTTTCGAGTCGGATATTCTCAAATTTCCGATCGAACGGCTCCCTAAAAATATGAAGGTGGTGGCCAATTTGCCCTACCATATTACGACACCGATTTTAGAAAAGCTCTTCCACAACTCTTTTTCCAGCATCACGATCATGGTTCAAAAAGAGGTGGCTGAACGGATGGCCGCTTCGGCTGGTTCAAAAACTTTTGGTTCTCTCTCCCTCTTCGTCCAATTTTATACCCATGTTGTCGGTTCATTTACAGTCCCCTCAAGCTCCTTTTACCCGAAGCCAAAGGTCGATTCGACCGTCATTCGGCTCGATTATCGGAAGCCCCCTGAGGTCGATCCGGTCAAATTTTTCGCCCTCGTCCACAAAGCCTTTCAGCAGAGGCGCAAAATGATGACGAGCTCATTGGGATTGGATAAGGAGAAAGTGAGAGAAGCCCTCATCAAAGCGGGAGCGAGAGGCGACGCGAGACCCGAAGCCTTATCTCTAAACCAATGGGTTCAGTTTTTTTCTGAATGCAATAAGGAACTACTATGAGTGTGAGAAGCACAGATGCCGTTTACAGAGGAGAACCGGGAAGACCCGAACGCCGTCCCTGCTTAAACAAAGAAATATCCCCCCTCTTCAAGCTAGACCTATTTCAACACATCGGGCTTTACTTAGGGCCCGTTGGGATTGCCGCATGTGGTAGGGTCTGCAAAGAGGTGAAACTGCTCTGCGACACCCCGAATCTCCTCGTTCAATCCATCGATTTCATTCGATTAGGAAATAGCGGACGCGGTTTTACAGTAGGATTTCTCGGCGATACCAATTCAACTCTAGAACGGCTCGTTCAACTCAATCCAAATTTACGCTCGCTCAGCCTTTCGGGAAGTAACATCACTAATGAGGGGGTTGATTTTCTCACTCATCTTCCGTATCTCGAAAAACTGGACCTTTCCTCCTGCAAAAACCTCACAGGCAATAGCCTATACCGTTTGAGAGGGATCCCCCTCAAAAAACTCTCAATTATGGGCAGCAAGATCGACGATAACGGCCTTTCCAACTTGAGGGACACCCCTCTGGAGAGTCTCGCACTCAACGGATGCCCCATCACGGATCAAGGACTCGCAAATTTAGGCCCCAAAGAAAGTCTTCACACACTCTCCTTTGACCATTGTAAACAGATCACAGGCGCTGGGGTGCGCCACCTGTCCCAGTTTCCCAATCTCAAATCTTTAAGTATGTCATTTTGCGAAGGAATCGCACCGGATGGATTCGATGGATTGGCCGCCCTTTCCTCTCTCGAGTCGCTTAGGATGGGAGGCTGTAGAGTCACTGCTCTGACCCTTTCTGATATCCAGCATCTTCCCTCTTTGATCGCACTAGACATCCTTGGCTGTCCAGGCGTGAATGATTATGGCCTGCGTCAATTGCAAAACCTCAGGCTCCAAAGTTTGGAGCTTTCCTCTGACGAAGTCACCGACTTGGGAGTCTCGTATTTGGCCGGGCTTCCTCTTCGGAAGCTGAACCTAAGTTGCTGCCATAAAATCACCCCTAGATGCTTCCCTCATATTCAAAGCCTTCCCCACCTTGAAGAATTCAACCTGATCAGCTGTCAAGTCTCCGCCCAAGAGAAAGACAGACTGATGAGACTTCTTCTGACGGAACGGTCCTCCAAGCGGAGGAAAACAGGCCCCTAATTCCACCCCATCCACCGCTTCACTCTCTGCTTCATCATGAAGCAGAAGGTCCCTCTCACCTCTTCAACGGCCAGCAAATCGCCTTGCTGCAAGTGGAGCCCATTTTCATCCTGAATCACCACCTCCCCCACCTTTTGACCCTTGCGGATCGGCAATTCAGGAACCGACCAATGTAAAGCCGCTTTACATTTTGGCTCTTCTGCAGGGAAAAACTCAATAGAAAGAGCCCGCCCCAAAGCGGCCTTCATAGGACTCTTTGCTCCCACCACTTCCTTCACAAACCCATGTTCGGGTCCCATCAAGCGGCGCAAGCTCTTTTTTTCGTTAAACGCAGTCTCAAAAAGGCGCTTCACATCATCAAAGCGCTTTCCCCCTTTTTCACACCCGAGAACAACCGCGATTAAAGTTCTCCCATCCTGTTCTGCCGCAGCCACTAAAGTATCTTGCGCAGCATTCGTATGCCCTGTCTTCACGCCGATGGCTTTCGGATAATAGTGCTTGCTTTTCGGTTTCACCAGGGGATTCGTCATCCGGATTTCCAGCGGGGGCTGTTTATTCGTTTTCGGCTTGTTGTAGACAAGAGTCGAAACGATATTCCTAAACTTAGGGATTTGCAAAGCCCGCTTCGTCATCAGCGCCATATCGTAGGCGGTAGACCAGTGGTCTACGTGGGGCAATCCGTGGGGATTTTGAAACTGAGTATTCTTACACCCAATGCTTTGCAAATATTCGTTCAGCAACTCCATGAATTGAGGGATCGATCCTGCCACCGATTCAGCGATCACATTCGCCGCATCGTTTCCCGATACGAGCATGAGTCCGTGGAGGAGTGAATCAAGACTCAACACTTCCCCCCGTTTGATCCCCATCATCGTCCCATCTGAGTCGAGCCGGTAGGGGTGCAAACTCTCTTTCCCTGTCGCCGGCCTTCCTCGCAAAGCCTCAGCCGAGACCGCCACCATTCGATCGAGCTCTCCTCCCCTCTCTAAAGTGAAAAGGGCTGTGGCAATTTTGGTCGTACTGGCCGGGTAAGCGGGGATGTGAGCATGTTTTTCATACAAAATGGCTCCTGTCTCAGCATTCATCAAGATGGCTGATTTAGCGCTCACCGTCACATCGAGCGGCTTTCCATTCAAAGAAATCCCGCAACACAAGAACCAAAAGATCAACCGCATAAGAACCCTTCTGCTCAACAGGCCCCCTCATTCTATAAGATCATTCCCAACTTCGTCAACTCATAAAAACTAATAATATAATCACAACCACATAACAAACAAACGCATAATTAAAGAAACTTGACAATCTTACTAAATTAATATAATCTAACATTACGGCGCGACATGAGGGAGGAAGCCATGCTCAATCCAGTTCAGATCGAAGAAGCATACAAGGAGTTCACTGGCAACCTGAACAACTGGGCGCATGATGGCATTACAGCCATCGACATAAAGTTTCTCTACGATCAGGGGCTTTTGGCGTCTCTTCAAGATGAGAAAGAAGATCCCGATGATTTGACCCAATATTTCCATGTGATTGAGAGTGTGGAGAAGGTGACTCTTTTCAATGAGCAGTTCATTGTTTGGATCATTCCGAAAATGGATGGGGAGCAGCCCCTCACTTACGTTTTGATTGCCCTCAATCACCCTGAGAAAGCTCATTTAGAGGTCGTTTTTGCAACACATGGGGTTTACAACACGCCCCGCTATGTGCTGAAAGTGCTCCAGCACTTTTTGCTCGACATGGCAGAGACCGAGGCGACGCTCACGAACTTTGAGAAGAACGGATAGTTTTAACAAGGGTTAAAACATTCGATTTTCCTTTGCGCTGATATTTCACTTCGTCCATATTTTGGCGCATCATCATGATTCCTAATCCTCCGATTTCCCTTTCTTCCAAGTTCCCCGACACGTCGGGGAGCTTGGTCGACAATGGATCGAATGGGGGGCCTCCATCCTCAATCACAATTTCGACTTTTTTTTGGGGATGATGGATCACTTTGAGATGAATTTTTTCAGGTTTGCCTAAATAGGCGTGTCTGACGATATTGACGAGGGCCTCTTCGACTGCCAGTTCGATTCTCTTCCATCCCCTTTCATCGAACAAAAGAGGATCCAACTGCTCTCGGATCCATCGGATGATCGGGCGGATCAGCTCAATTTTCGCTAAAAAAACCTTCTCCATAGGCTTTTTCTACCACTCGGCAGAAATCGCGTCGACAATTTTCTGGGCGAGGTGGGAATAGAGGGGGCGTCCTGCAGCATCTTGGGCCGATTCAACCGATTCTAATTGCCCGAGCGAGAATGGCAAAACAGTGACAAACTGTCCCGATGGGTTGGTGAAAGTTAGATCTTGGATTGAGTCGCCATCTACATAATCGTATTCGGCATCAGAGGTGATTTTATAGGGGCCGTAGGCTATTTCATCTCCATCGAACAACGACGCCTGAAGGGTCATCGTCCTTCTCCCTTCGCAGGCGAGAAGGCTTTTTCTCACCTTCCCATCGATTTTTTGAGGATCTTCTCTAAATCCGATGCTCTGGTTCGAATTTCCAATAACAGAGACTCGAAGATCATAATCTCCGCCGAAAGAAACCACCTCTACGATTCCCGAAGAGGCTAAAGTGCGGATCACTTGAGCGGTCAAAGTTCCATCTTCATCCCCTTCGATGAAGGGAACAGTGACGGTGGGGCGCCTTACGAGCGGATAGTCAGGCTCCCAGCGATAGCCGCAGCCGGCAAGACTAAGCAGCGCCAGAAGATTGAAGAGTCTCCAACTTATCACGCGACACTCCCGCAGCTTCGGTATTTGGGTACTTAGAGACTACTTTCTTGTAATAGAGAATCGAGGCGGGAACTTTTTTCGTCCTTTCAAAAAACTTCCCCGTTTCAAGCAAACTTTGAGCAAAAATCTCCTCCAATTGAGAGTGGATCTTTTCAGCTTGAGCTAAACGAGGCTCTCTTGGGAATGCGAGGCGGAACTTTTTCAAATTCACCTCAGTCATATCGAGGAGATCGGGATCGAGCGTTTGCGCTTCGCACTGGAGCAAATAGACCTTATTTTTTTCTAGGTAGGCCTCTGCCGCTAAATCGTGCTTTGGAAAGCGGCGGATGAGCAAATCAAGCGACTCAATCGCCGGCTTGAAATCTTCCATATAGGCTTGAATGCGGGCTTTGCTCAATAGGGCCTTGGCCGCAAATTCAGAGTGAGGCAAAGCGGCGATCACTTCGTCAAAAATGGGGATGGCGTCCTCTTTTGCAGGGAGCCAAGCGGGCATCTTTCCAGAGCCGAAAAGTCTTTTTTTAGCTCCATTAGCAAACAATTCGGCAATGTTAAATTTATACTCGATAGCCTCTTCAAAATGCTTTGGCGATGCAACATGGTTCAAATAGGCAGTAAAACATTCATTTGAATATTCAAGCTGATTGAGCTTAAAGTAGGCCTCTCCCATCAAATAGGAGGCTTCCTGGGCAAACGGAGAGGTGGGAAAGTTATAGGAAATAATATCAGCATAATCGACAACGGACCACCAATCTTCTCCGGCGATCGCCTGCTGTAAAGCGCTGTTGTATTCTTGGACCGAGGGGCCCTCATTCCATATCAAATCTTTCTCCTCAAGCGCGAGCAGTGGAGACAAAGCGAGAATCAATAAAAGAGCATATTTTTTCATAGACATTAAGGTTATGAGAAACATTTGATTCTGTCAACTAGGCTTTATCCATGGTAAAAGTTTCACTCGTTAATAACGAATCATTAACATTGAAACGTAATTATAATCGATCTATAATAGACATATAATTACAGATAATAAAGGTAATAATTATGTCACTGCCAACAATTGATAGGACCTTTTTTGCCCCCTACCGACAGGTCAATGAGACCGAGCAGGTTTTCTTGCATCAAAAGTTCAAATTCAACGCATCGAAGCTTGATGATACGGAGCCGCAAAATGCTTTTATTAAAGATTGGGACCGTTTGAAGAACGAACTTTGTTATGACGGCCAATCGATCGATCGACGATACCGGGACGAATGGAATCAATTGGAGGCTATTGAGAAAATCAAGAAAATCCTTCCTCAGGATTTAGATATTCAGGAGGAGAATCTCGATAAAGGGTATGAGGTAAGCAAAACAGAGCTGAGAGAACGGGTAACTCATGATTTCAATCAATATTTGGAAAGATCCCTTGGCCCTCAAAGAGCCAATTTGAAAACGGAAATTTTATGGCGATTTTCCCAGAAAGCGATCACCCAAATTCTCGCCATCGGCCAAGCCCGTATGCAGAAAAAATTTAACGGAACGTTTCCACCTCGGCTCGGTGCAGAATTGGAGGGGACATCGATTGAGTTAAAGATCCCTGAGAATCCAAAACACCCTGTGCAAATTATTGCTAAAGTACAATCGACTTACGATCGTTTTATTCGGAAAGGTGCGCAAGAAGCGCTGGATATCCCCCCGATCCATTTCGTCGGGAAAGTGACCTACACCATCGGCTTTAGAAAAGGGTGGATTTGGCGCTCCAAAAGAGTGGGTGAGTCAAGAGCCCAAGCAGAGATTAAGTATTTTAGACCTTTACGAAACAAAGCTGCAGGCGATGCCTAATTGGGCGCTTGTCTCTTTGAGTTGATCTTGGAAGGCTTTATCAGCCTTCACGCCCCATTGAGAGTCGACAAATACGGCTCCAATGCGGCGATTGTTTACCTGGAATTCGAGCTCTAGGGTCGATTTGCCAGGATGGGAGCGAAAAAGTTCTTTGAGCTTGAGAATTTGGCTCAACCGAACTTTGTCGGCGTCGAGCCGAAGCTTCACTTTGACGATTTCTTCTTTCTCCAATGTTGTTGTTGGCGGCGCCTTTTCTTTGGGCGCCGTTTTTTTTCCATTGGCCATCGCCTTTGCTTGCGCTTTCAACTTATCATAGGCCTCTTCGCAGGCTTTGATCCTCGCTTCATCGATCGTCGTAAGATCGTCAAGGTAGCGGCACGAAAGCTGGGGGGCTCCCTCTTTCCTCTCAAGCTGCAAAATCCCATAGAGAAGTTGGTTTTCCCGTAAAAGCGCTCCCTTCTCCTCGAAAAGCTCAGACCAAATGGGGACTTCAAACCGCTCCATTCCATCGCTGATCATCAAAATGGCAAATTTTTTCTGATTTTTGCTCGAGACTTTCACTTGTACAGTTTCAACGACAAAGGCAGCTCTGAAAATCATTCCGTCAGGGAGCTTTTCTACGTCGGTGAGAGGGACGCAGGAGAGACGCCCTAACGCTCTTTTATAGCTATCCATCGGGTGGCCCGTCAGATAAAAACCGAGAAGCTCCTTCTCCCTTTGAAAGAGCTGCAAGGGGGAAGACTTTTTTAAGACGGGGGGAGGTGTTGAAAAGGGCTTTTCCTCTGACTCGATGAGAGAGAAGAGGTTGAGAACGCCAAGGTGAGCCTCTTTTTGATCGCGGAACGCCTCTTCATACATCGCCTCAACGCTTTCCCTCATCGCGTCGCGGCTCCATCCGGTGAAATCAAAGCCTCCCGCATCGATCAATAGCTCGATCGGCTTTTTCCCCACGCGGGTTTTGTCGACCCGCTGAATAAAATCGTAGAGAGAGAGGTAGGGTCCTTTCCGATTTCTCTCTTCCAAAATCGCTTGGACAACCCCTTCGCCCACTCCTTTGATTCCCGCCATCGCAAAGCGGATCCCCGCCTTGGAGGCGGCAAACTCGCTTGATGCTTCATTGATATCGGGAGGGAGCACTTCAATGTGCATCGACTTGGCCTCGCCGATGAATTTTGCAAGCTTTGTCGTATCATGCAGATCGCAGGTCATGAGGGCAGCCATCCACTCTCTTGGATAGTTCGCTTTAAAAAAAGCGGTCGCGTAAGAGAGGTACGCATAGGCGGCCGCATGCGATTTATTAAATCCATAGGAGGCAAACTTGTCGATCTTATCGAAAATCTTGACCGCTGTGTCGGAATCGATCCCTTTTTGCTGACAGCCGCCGACAAATTTTTCTCTTTGCCGGTTCATCTCTTCTTTGTCTTTTTTTCCCATGGCTCTGCGGAGGACATCCCCTTCGCCGAGCGAATAGCCGGCAAGAGCGCTTGCAATCTGCATCACCTGCTCTTGGTAGACCATCACGCCGTAGGTTTCAGACAAGATATCCTTCATGAGAGGATGGTCGATTTCAATCGACTCTCTCCCATGTTTTCGGTTGATGAACGAGGGAATCATGTCCATCGGGCCTGGGCGATAGAGGGCCCCCACCGCGATAATCTCTTCAAAGACGTCGATATGAAGCTGCTTGGCCAAGTCTTGCATCCCGCCCGACTCGAGCTGGAACACTCCCAACGTTTTCCCCTGGTTGAGAAGATCGAACGTCGCTTGGTTGTCGAGAGGCAAATTGACCCAATCGATTTTTTTCCCAGTGTTCCTCTCCACTGCATCTGCGCACTTTTGAATTGATGTGAGGGTTTTCAGCCCCAAAAAGTCGATCTTGAGCATCCCGACGCTCTCGACCGGCTTCATCGCATATTGCGTGACGACCATCTCAGAATCTTTGGCAGTACAAACGGGGACGTGGTCGGTGATCGGGTTGGCTGAGATGATGAGCCCCGCAGCGTGAGTGCTCGTATTGCGGATCGACCCCTCCGCTTTTTTCGCCATCTCCAAAACAGCTCTCGCCTCTTCATCCTTTTCCATCAGGCGCCCGAGCTCAGGGTCGATCTGGAATGCTTTTTCCAAAGTCATCGTCGGATCTTCAGGGACAAGAGCTGCAATCTCATTCACCTTGGATAAAGGGACATTCAGCACTCTTCCCACGTCGCGGATCGCCATTTTGGCCTTCATCGTTCCAAAAGTGATGATCTGGGCTACTTTTTCCTTCCCATACTTCTCGACGACGTAGTCGATCACCTCTTGGCGCCGATCCATGCAAATGTCGACGTCGATATCCGGATAGGAGACCCGCTCCGGGTTGATGAACCGCTCAAAGAAGAGGTGGAATCTCAGTGGTTCGATATCGGTGATCCCGATCAAATAAGCGATGATCGAACCTGCCGCCGATCCACGCCCTGGACCCATCGGAATTTTGCGTCCTTTAGCCCAAGCGATAAAATCATAAACGATGAGCATGTAATCGCTCATCCCTTTCGAGGTGAGGATGTTGAACTCATACTCAAAGCGCTTCTTCACAATCTGGAGTGGATCGTCTCCAGGCACTTTTGCCAGTTTCTCTGGGGTATATCTCGTCTCGATCCCTTTTTGGCAAAGATCGTAGAGAAACTGTTCGGCTGCGCGAGTTCTCTCCTCTTTTCCAATCGTCTTTCCCTCTAAATGAGGAGGGACGAAAACGGGGTAATGTTTTGTTTTAAAATCGATTTCACATTTGCATAACTCGCCAATCTTGACGCTGTTTTCAATCGCCTCAGGAAGATCGGCAAAAAGAGCCTTCATCTCATCGGGCGATTTGAAATAGAGTTCGTGAGTCGAGGTCGTTTCTCTCTTGGGATTCGGCGCTTTATTTTTTGGATTGCCGGCCGAATCTCTCTCCCAAATTTCAACCGTTTCACCCGACTGAACGTTGAGCAATACTTCGTGAGCGCGCCAGTCATCTCGCTCAATGTAGTGGATATCGTTGGTCGCGACGATTCCGATCCCTTTTTGCCTCGAGATCTCGACCAGTTTTTCATTTTTCTTTCGTTGATTTTCAGAATAGTCGCTCATTTTTTGAATGAGCCAATTCTCCTGAATCCCATCGTCATAAAAAGGGTGTCTCAGAATTTCTAAGTAAAAATCTTCTCCGAATTCTTTGTGAAACCAATCTACTTCTCCTGGATCGCCCGATAAACAAATCAACCCCTCTTTATGCGCTGAGAGAATCTCTTTGTCGATTCGCGGCTGGTAGTAGAACCCTTCCAAAAACCCAATCGAACTCAATTTGCACAGATTTTTGTAGCCGACGCTATTTTTCGCGAGGAGAACGATCGGAGTTCCATTCGGAACACCGGGAACTCGCTTTTTGTCGAGTCTTGATCCGGGAGCGACCCAAATTTCGCAACCGAGAATCGGCTTAATCCCCGCTCCTTTGCAAGCTTTATAGAAATCGACCGCACCGTACAAGTTTCCTTCATCCGTCAACGCCAGCGCCGTGATCCCAAAACTCTTCGCTTTTTCGGCCAGTTGCGTCACCGAAGCGGTCGAGTCGAGGATCGAAAACTGAGAATGGACATTTAAGGGGACATAACTCATGCGGTTGCAGCCACTGCCTCTTCTTTCGGATTTGTCTTAACAGACCATAACGGGAGCATAATCAGAGCCCCTAATGTACCGCAAACAAAAAGTGTCATTAAATAGACATCCCATCCGTAGCTCTGGGTAATCGCTCCGAGAGGACCTCCTGCAGCCGCAGCTCCTAAATAAGCAAAACACCCCACAAAGCCGGTCGCCGTCGCGGTCGCTTTTTTGTGAGAAAGTTCTGCCGCTGCCATTCCGATCAACATTTGCGGGCCGAAAATGAAAAAGCCGAACAGGAAGATGAACGCCGAATCGAGAACAGGAGAAGAGATCGTATCAAACATTTTGAACGCAGCGATCAAACCGACAATCACGACAGTAAATAGAATATTGATCGGATTTCGCTTTCCCTTGAAGACGAGATCGGAGGCCCAGCCAGCAACCAAGCTTCCAAAAAGGCCGCCCCACTCGAACCAAAAGAGGCAGATTCCCGCCTCTTTGATCGAATAGTTTTTCACCTCGATCAAATAGACCATGCTCCAGTCATTGATTGCAGTTCGAATCACATAAATCAGAAAATAGGCAACCGCCAAAACCCAAATGTAGCGATTTTTCAACACATATTCGAACAAAAGTTCTTTCGTTGAGACGTGGCTTTTTTCTTTTTTCGAAGAAGGAGTAGTGTCGCCTCGAAATTTCTCAATCGGAGGCAATCCGAGCGACTGGGGAGTATCCCTCAATCGGTTCATAATAAAAAGGCCCCCCAAAATGCAGATGATCCCAGGGACATACATTGCATAGCGCCATCCGTAGTGATCGGCGCATGCGGCGACTAAGAGAGGGATCAGGGAACCACCGATGTTATGGGAAGTATTCCAAAGGCTCCACCAGCGTCCCCGTTCTGACTGGGAATACCAGTGGGTGAGCAATTTTGCGCAGCCCGGCCACCCCCAACCCTGAAAGACTCCATTCAAACCCCAGAAAACGGCAAACGCCCAGAAATAAGAAGAGAGTCCGAACAAAAAGTTGAAAAGACCGGTGAGAATCAGTCCGATCGACATGAAGTAGCGGGGATTTGATTTATCACCCAACATTCCGCTTAAAAACTTGCTCGCTCCGTATGTGATATAGAGAATGCTCCCTAAAAGGCCGAGCTCGAATTTCCCCAAGCCCAGTTCAGCTTGCATCATCGGCATTGCGTAGGTAAAACTTTTTCTTGTGAAATAGAAAAAGGCGTACCCCGCCCACATGGCGTAGAAGGTGCGTATGCGCCAGTACTTATAATTCTTTTTAACCAGTTCCGAGTCTTGAATCTCTCCAATGACGGGAGCCGGCTTAAACACATCCAATACAGACACGTTGCCTCCAGGACATTTATCGCAAAAGGTAAGAGGGTAATCAACTGCCCCCCTTCTGTCAACAAAATAGAAAGGAGAAAATTGTTTTGAAAAACGGGAGCTGAATGTATGAAGAAGGAAACGGGGAAGAATTTTTTATGGGTTCGATTCAAAATCCAGTCGGAGGTCCCACCGATCCATTGGGAAGACCGTTCCGCCCGCCCCCCATCGATCCAGATGCAGAAGCCAAAGAGAACGAAGAAAGGGAAACGCCCCCCGTCAAAGAGGAGTGGGGGATCGCAGCCTACATTCTCCAGATGTTTAAAAACGCCCTCGATCTCATTATCGGCGGGCGAAAAGAGGGAAAGGATCAACAGCGGGCCGTCAAAGAACACCTAAGAGCCCTTAAAAGCGCATTTGAGATCCTCAAACAAGAGGATAGGAGCCAAGACCTTGACTTCTTGAATCGCCTCTCCAAAACATGGCTCTCCCTTCTTGAGGACTCGCTCCATTTTGAATCGGAGGAAGCCTCTACAGCCTTCAAAGCCTTTGTCAAAAAAATTCAACATTACCCAGAAAATCAGCCCCATAGTTTTGCCTATTATTTAACGGAAAATACCCATCAGCAGTGGATTCCCTTTCCCTATATGGAGCTCATTCAAAAACTTCATTCGGAGCATCGAAAAAATCCCAGCTCCAGCCCCCTTGCCGAGTGGACAGCCCTTCTCGATCAAACGATCCTTCTCTTGCATCCAGCCTGACCATTCAGGTATAGTGATTTCAAAACTATGCAACACCAAATCCCGAAAGGGACTTTTGATATTATTCCCTATGGCACCGACGAAGCTTGGCGCCTTTCTGATCTTTGGCAATCGGTAGAAGGAGTGATCCGATCGGTCGCTGCCGACTATAATTATCGGGAAATCCGGACCCCCATTTATGAGCTGACTGGCCTTTTTGATCGGGGCGTAGGAGAAACCTCCGACATTGTCACTAAAGAGATGTTCACCTTTGAAGATAAAGGAGGGCGTTCCATCACCCTTCGGCCTGAAGGAACCTCCTCGGTCATGCGCTCCTTTATTGAAAACCGGCTGAACACTCTTGGCGCCGTCCATAAATTCTTTTATATCGGCCCCATGTTCCGTTATGAAAGGCCCCAATCGGGCCGTTATCGGCAGCACCACCAATTCGGCATCGAAGCGATTGGAAACGGAAGTCCCGAACAAGACGCAGAAGTGATCGATTTACTCTGCGAGTTTTATAGACGGCTTGGCCTAAAAAACCTCAAGGTGCACGTTAACACCGTCGGAGACATTGAGTCGCGTCTTCGGTACAAGCAGGCCCTTCTCGACTACCTCTCTCCCTACCTCGCTGAACTCTCCTCGGACAGTAAAACCCGTTTTGAGAAGAACCCCCTCCGGATTCTCGACTCGAAAGACCCCAAGGACAAGGAAATCGTCAAAGGAGCCCCCTCCATTCTCGACCACCTCACTGACGCGGCTAAAGACCATTTTGACCAGCTGAAAAAATGTCTCGACCTGATCCACATCCCATACCAAGTCGATGACCGGATCGTTCGCGGGCTCGATTACTACAACAAGACAGTCTTTGAAGTCCTCACAGGGGACCTTGGAGCCCAGAATACCATTGGCGCCGGCGGTAGATTTGACGGCCTCATTTCGACCTTTGGCGGGCCCGATCTTCCTGCGGTCGGCTTCGCCACCGGCCTAGAACGGGTCATTCAAACCATGCTCGCCCAAAAAGTGAACTTCACCAAAGGGAAACGCCCCCTCATTTATTTCATTCCGATGGGAGATGCGGCTCGAGAAAAGTGTTTATCGCTTGTCACCCTATGCCGCCGCCACCATATTTCGGCCGACATTGAGCTCAACGCTAAAAAGATGCAAACCGCCCTTCAAAATGGGGTGCGGATCGAAGCCACCTATTGCGCCATCATTGGGACAGAAGAGATTGAAAAGGGCTCTCTCCAGTTAAAAAATCTAGAAACCCGCGCCCAAAACGAAGTGAAGTTTGACCATCTGATGTCTCATCTCAAGGAGTTGTCCCATGTTTAAACAACTGATCCTAGTTGCACTTGCGCTCGTTGGCTACACAAAAGAGCCCGACGTCGCACAGATCTCGGAAGCGATGGGGCATATCATTGGGAAAAATCTGGAGACCCTTGGCCTTGATTTTGACCTAGAGGCCATTGTGAAAGGGCTTAAAGAAGAATCGGAAGGGAAAGCCTCTCCTCTCAATGAAGAAGAATGCGTTGAAGCGATCGCTCATTTGCAAGAAGAAAAAATGGGAGACGCCGTAGATCAAGAACTCCAAACCGTAGACGCCCTCTCCAACGGCGACCAAATCCAAGATGAAAATCATACTCTACCAGCCGCAGATTCCCCAAAATACCGGTAACATTGTCCGCACCTGTGCTGCGACGCAATCGAGCCTCATTCTTGTCCGTCCCCTCGGTTTCAGCACTCAGAACCGCTGGCTTAAGCGGGCCGGTCTTGACTATTGGGAAGGAGTCTCTGTCGATGAAATTGACGATCTTGAAGCCTATCTAGAAGCCACCCCCCATCCGTTTTACTTTTATTCGAGCAAAACGACCCGTTCCTACACCGAAGCCGCCTACACTCCTGAAACGCTCCTCGTTTTTGGCTCAGAAACGGCAGGCCTCCCTGAAATCTTTTGGAAACGGTGGCCCGACCGATTTTTGACCATTCCAATGGTCTCTGGCACTCGGTGTCTCAACCTGGCCACAAGCGCCGCCATCGCCCTCTACGAAGGCCTAAGACAGAATCAATTTTCTTTTGAAAATAAATGAGCGACAAAAGATAAGACTGCGCTGATCAGGACTGAAGAAGTGAGCGGTGCATAAAGAGTCAGTCCCTTTTTTTTGATCAACACATCGCCTGGGAGTTTCCCGATCCAGTCTAGAAACCAAGGGAAATCGAATCCCCCTTGGATCATCATTCCTGTAGCAATAACGACAAAAATAGCAATTCCTAAAAACTGAGTCACAGTGCCGAATTGATAAAATCTTTGACAGCATCCGCCGTTCTTAAGCCGATCAACCGACCCACTTCTTTTCCATTTTTGAACAAAATCATTGTGGGGACAGAAGTGATTTGGAACTGGGTTGCAGTTTTTTGTTCGCTATCGATATCGATTTTGCCAATCACGGCCTTCCCCTTCACATCTTTCGCTACTTGCTCCAGGACGGGGGCTAGTGTACGGCAAGGGCCGCACCAATTTGCGTGGAAGTCGACCAAAGTGACCCCTTGCTTCACTTCCTTATCGAACTCGCTATCAGTAAAATGTTTAATCAACCCTTTTTCAGACATAACAACTCCTCTACTTTTATAGGACCAGTGTACCGAGATAAGATTTAATTTCCAAGAATCATGCCTGAATGTATAATCGCATCATCATTTTGCGGCCATGGCGGAACTGGCAGACGCGCTAGATTCAGGTTCTAGTCGAGGCAACTCGGTGGAGGTTCGACTCCTCTTGGCCGCATCTTTTTATTTCACTGGATGGATGAATGCCTTGTTTTTTTGAAAGTCGAGAAAGACGACGTTCTTCATAAAAAAATCAACCCCGAGATAACCATCTACATCATTGATGTTGGAGGTGATATTTACAATCTCAAGATCAGTATTTCCTAAGTCAACTCTCCCGATCTTGAACCTCAATGTCTCTACCCTTCCGTTTTTCTCCTGGAGGTCTCGAATGCCAGAACGAGCTGCCGCTGTGTTGATAAAAAATCGTTTGGTTCCAAAATCGGTTTCAATAGAAAAAACAGCACCCCATCGAGTCGGTGTAAATGGAACTTCCTGAAAGTCGCTGATCGAATAATTTTCTGTTTTAAGATCTTCAGAGTTTTTGAGGATCAGAAAAAGTGAGCGAGAAAAATCAAGCAATAAATTGCGTGTTTGTAGAGTATTCCTTCCTATTCGACCAGAAATATTTGCCTGAAGAATCCTGTCATCTTGTTCAGC
>CAZIML010000009.1:3849-4704 GCA_964540255.1 uncultured bacterium | reverse complement strand
ATGACTACCACAAATAATTAAATCCGCACCGATTTGTTCAGCGATCGCATGAATGATCTGACCATTTTGTATCCAAACGCGTTGGAGTAGATATTTCAATACTGTGTGTTTTTGGCCATCTAAATCCATGATCTGACGAGACCCCACACGCTCTTTTGCGGAAATTGCATCTAAAACACTCGGCTTCAACGCAAGTTCGCAAGACCCCCCTAAATCGAGAATCAGAGCATGAGTGGTTCCTTCGATTTCCACTTTTAGAATGGGAAACTCATTTGAAAATTCCAGCGGGATTCGAATCATTTGAGGCTCTTTATTGATAAGCCCCAAAAACAGGATTATTGAAAGATATAGAAGAATTTTCATAGTCCCATCAAAAAATAATAGCTCCACAAACTTCAGAAGAAGGCCCAATAAAAGCTTTACTATTCTCAAAATCAAGGTAGATCGCGTACTTTTTTAGAAAATCAAGCCCTATGAATCCATCTGCATCAATAGATGATGCTATTTCAAAAAGAGAAAGATCAACGGGTCCAAAATCATGCCCGCCAATCACAAACTTTGTTGTTGTAAACATTTGTCTTCCAGGAGCTTCTTTTTTAATCGATGAAAGATTTAGAGATGAGTTTTTTATGATGGAGGCACTAGCGCCTGAATCTAAAATCAATCTTCTGGTTCCTATGTCGGTTTCAATCGATAAAACAATCCCCCAACGGCCCATTTCAAAAGAGGTCTCAAAAAGATCACATATTGACCAATGATCCATCTTCAGTTGATTCATGCTGCTTGTGACGAAGATCATCGAGTTTGGAAAATCGAGAAATAAATGATTGGATCTGAAGCAATCCCTACCCATTC
>CAZIML010000009.1:0-3839 GCA_964540255.1 uncultured bacterium | reverse complement strand
TTTTGTCGTCTGGCTGCCACAGTTTCGCTCCCATTGCCACAAAATCTCTCGATTCCTCCAGAATGATAGCATCTTTGCACTCAAGATTTTTACTTTTAATGTTAGGTACGGAATAACTCCTTACCTGATACTGATTGCCTTTCACATCTGTTGTAGTGAGAAATTCTATGAATTTCTTTTCAGAAATATCATCCAGCGCCTCTTTAAAAAAAGCAAACTGGCAGGCTGCTCCCAAATCTAGCTTAACCGGATACATTTTCCCATTAATCTCCACCTTTACTAAAGGATTATCACCAATGAATTCAACCGGAATTCTAGCATAACACCCCTTACCTAAAAGATTTGAATGTTGATTGCGACGGGAGTAGAAATATAAACTTCCAAACGACAAGAGTAAAAGCAAGAATATGAAAGCAGCTTTTTTCATCATCTTTCTTGTTTAAAACTCGTGTTCGATCCGCACTTCAATTTTACCTGAATAATTGCCTTGATTATCAATGGTCGCCTCTCCACTTGCAGTGATAGAGGTATCTCCATCATCAGATTTTGTGGTTACATGTGCTTCAGCAGAAATTTCCGAGCTTCCATCTTTTTCTTTTTCTGCAGAGACGCTTCCCCCAACGGAACTCATCGGTCGCATCTCGGTTAAAAAGAGCTTGTAATAGCTGCCTAAAATCCTTTGTGCAATAGCCACGTCATTATCCTTTCGTTCATCTAATAACTGCAACTCTTTCCCATTCCAACGCACTGTTTCAGGGCAGTGATCATTCCAGCTGGATAATTCATCATCATAACCAACAATTTCGCTGATGCTGATATAGACTCCTCATCAATAAGTTAAAGAAAAGGAAATTTTTTATAGCGTACGAGAGTTTTCGTCAATCAAAAAAGTCTTGCAAATGATCGGCATATATTTGTACTGGGCTTTGCTTTCTTCAAGCAGGGAGAATTCTTCTAATGAATCAGTTCAGGATTCTGCTCCAAAAATCGATCGACTAACCCCTTAATTTCATCAGCAATTTCAATGCCTGTTTTCAGGGTGTATAGATGGTCTTTTTCTGGGAGGACTTTTCCTATATCTTTTTGCACAGGGAGACTCTCATCTGCGTCAGAGTCGATAATCAGTGTAATTTCTTGGAGTTCAATCGGGTTGACTGGTCGTGGCCCTATGGACATGGCGCAAATATCGCTTCCACGAAAGGTGAGGTTCATTTTTCTCACATCATTCCCATAACGGTCTTGAACGTATTTTTGGGCAGACGCTACTCCTTGAGCAAAATTTTCGCCTGCTACCACAGGATTAAAAGATCGCGTAATATATTGCTCAGGGACGGAAGGGACTGATCTCATTCTCGGCAGCTTTGGGGGAATAGAACTGGTCCCATCGTTGATTGAAGAATCCGCGTTACGTTTGGGCACCGTTTCATTAAATCGCCAGCTCAAAAGGCGGTCCCTCTCCGCCAAATCAATATCAGTTTTAAGAACAAAACCCCGAAGATCTTTTAGAGTGCCTCTAAAACAATCGCAATGAGAATCAATCCCCCCTGGAATTCTTTGCATATTGTTCTCTTGGATCATTCTTCCAGCCGCCCGCGCAACTTCCTCATATTTGTAGTAGCCAATGACCTGCCTTGAACTTTCATCAAAAGGCCAAGTTTTGACACTTGTTCGGTAAAAAATCAACTCAGTAGATGGGGTGCGGCAAGCTCTCATATCTGAACTCATAAAATGTCTCCATTCATAATCAATGAAGCGGGGTTTTATATACGAGAATGGGAAAAAAGGCAAGCCAGCAGCAGATCTCAATCGCCGATTTTATTGAATTGCGCTTCAAGGTAAAGTCTTCAGTCAAAATGTTAATATATACCATATAATGATGACATCTTCTGCGCATTCTGAAAAAATGTCTGTTCCGGGAGCGGGACATATGGATTTTACAGATCAACCCTTTCAGGAGTATTTTGCAGGGAACAAGACCGTTAGTGAGGCGATGAGAGTACACGCTCTTGTTTCTCAAAAAGTCTTAAAATTTATGGGTTTATTCTGCGACGTCAGCTGATAGCACCTTCTCATTCAGCATCAATTTAATCCTCATCTGAATTTTTGGTTGAAGGCAATATGGGGGGTAGATAGTTTTCATGGGAAACTACCTTTTTCTGAGTTTTTTCCTCCAACTCCAGGCGCGCTCTTTTTGCGATGCTACCACCTGTTTTTGCCGCCGTTTTATTTTCGGCCATACCCATGGCATCGGTGCTTTCTGCAATCTGCCTTGTGGATAGCTCAGCTAAAGCAGTAAAAATGAGCTCCGCTTCGCTCATATGATCGCGTAAATTTTGAGTCTTTAAGCCTTTGAGATCTTTGTGCTGTTTGACAGTTAGGTCGGCCCATTCTTGATGAATGATGTTGGTGAGGATAGCAAATTCTTTATTCTCTTTAATCTCATGCTCTTTCCAGTAGTCAGTGAGCTTATTGCGTGTCTCTTGCCCCATCATGCGCTGTTGAATCCATTTGTCACTGCGCCCATGTTTTTGCCAGGTTTCCCTAGCTCTATCCAATGACCTTTCCGGGTCTGTCATTTCTTGTATGCGCTCATATCCTACTTTTGCTAGCCAGAGTTTTATCGGTTCTGCTTTTGGGCTGGGGACTGATTGGATGATGCGTAGGATAGTTTCTGTATTAGCAACATCTGTTAGGTATTTCTTGCCATCGGCAGCTTCCAATTTCAGTCGGTTACAATTTGTAACCGACTCACTGCCTTCTTTATTGAGCCGGTTTTTTAAAACTTTCCAATAGTTTCTAGCCGATTGAAAATCAGGCTGTTGAGTCATGACTTGAATGATGTCTACAATTGAAAAATACCAAGTTTCGGTCTTTTCGTCATACAGACGGCGTATTTTATAATCTTCGAATATGATCAAGTCATTTTTCATGAACCATCCTAATAGTGCCTGTCAGTATAGATTCAGATAAGGGTTCCTTTCAAAGAAAAGTTTTATTTCTGATCCTCCCCCTTTCCCCCTCGAGGAAAAAGTCTATGGAGGATGGCCGCAAGCGCCCCGCTGGAGCCACGCCTTGAGAGCGCGGACAGATCGCTCAGCCCTTTCGGTAATCCGAGCTTGAGCCTCCTTCTTATCCCCTCCCTCTTCCCACTCAATAGACGTTCCAAAAACAACGGTGAGTTTACCGAAAAGCTTAGGCAATTTCCTCCCCCTCGGCCAAGCTTCAAATGAGCCCTCAATGTAGGCCGGAATGATCTGACACTTTGCCTTTTGAACAAGAAATGCAAGGCCCCTTTGAAAGGGGTGTATTTCCCCATCTTCAGAGCGGGTTCCCTCCGGAAAAAGGATCAACTTCTTCCCTTGAGACAGAAGCTCCACCATCAACTTGAAAGTTTGCACATCAGAAGCCCCTTTTGCTACGGGATGGGCGTTGAGGGCTCGAATGAACCGGCCGAAAAGGGGGACGTCAAATAGAGATGCCCTCGCTAAAAATTGTACCTCTTCTGGGCAGGAAATCGAAAGGACTTGAGGATCAAAAAAAGAGGCGTGATTCGAGCAAATAATCCCGGCACCTGGCCGAAAATGTTCCAATCCATAAATTTTGAGACGAAAGAAGAGTTTGAAGTAGAGACGGGCCAGGGTATAGATGAACTTATAAAACGGCTTCATCCTACCAAATCGTCTCTTCGGCTTAAGATGGATCACCTGTTCGATCACTTGCTGCACTGAAAGGTGGGACGTATCGATCAAAATCGCATCTTTCGCTTGCTTTAATGGGGAAACAGAGCGGGTCATATCGGTCTGATCCCTTTCCTCGATTTGTTTCAAAATCTCCTCTTG
>CAZIML010000008.1:0-22573 GCA_964540255.1 uncultured bacterium | reverse complement strand
CCTGCAAAATCCGCTCTTCTAAATCTCTTTGCAGAAGACTCGCTTCATCCGATTGGAGCCACCCCTCTAAACTGAATGGCCCCACACTTTCGCTTTCTATTGCATCAATCGTCATCGGATCCCCCCCGGGAAAAAGTTTGGTAAGGGAGTTTATGGTAAATTTTATTTTTCTTATAGATATTATTTGAGGAGGCCATTTTTCCTCTTGAGGAAAAGTTGTTTCTGAATATGTGTTGAATTGGTTGTTTATTATTTTGATTTTGTTTATAATGTTTCATGAAAATTTACACTGATTGAATTATAGAAATAGTATGGCGGCCCCAGCATCGGCACTCACTTCATTGCCAAACAGATGGCAGACACTTCCTCTAGAGATAGCGAGGGGGGTGTTGGGATATCTTAGTGATAGGGAAGTTTGCACATTTAGCCGCGTTTGTAAGGACTTTGATTCTTCAACTGTACAAGTTCGAATGGCCGCGTGTATGGCAGCCTACCGATCGCCATCATCTCATCTAGAGAAGGGAAAGACGATCGCTATGCTGGACAGGCAAATCAGTTACTTGGAGGACGAATTGAGCGGGGTTGATGGCGACCATACCCCCTCAGAGGAGCCTGCAATCAGAAGAGCTTTACAAGCTCTCAGGGAGTGCCGCCTGCCACAGGATCGAATTCCCCCAAGGATCATCGATCGGGTCATGGAGTATTATGGAGAACCACACCCCACTTCCTACAGTATGATCGATACTCAACAATGGAATGCTCTTATTGGGAAAGTCCCTCATAGGCCCTCGCCTCCCGGAATAGAGGCATTCTTAAGAAGGCCCTGTTCCCTTTTTTCAGGCAAAACCAATGGTGAAGCACATGTATGGATTGATATTCCTCCTACAGTTGACGATCAGCCCCTCACATTGAATCGGATGCGCCACTTTGCCGCACGTAACCGCGCCAACCCGATATGCTTAAACATCTACTTTGAGACAATTATTGAACGACTTGGCGACGTTCCCATCCCTGAGGACTGGTATGGTCTTCTTAGAACCTGTTTGCCTGGTACGAAAAACAAAACTTTTCAAGAGCAGCTAGAAGTTCTTGCGCGACATCCTGAATATATGGCAGCCACATTTCCCCAGGTGTTGGTCGCTTCCCTCATGGAGTACATTCGGTCAGGGGGAGCCAAAACACGTCTATTCGAAGAGGAGTATGCTTACACCTCCACAATCGTGGACGGTGGGCATATAGGTTTTGGGAGCGTTGACTTTGCCGGGTGGCCCCGCGTCGTCAGCTTCGGCGATTTCCTTGGTGCCAACCTTCACCTTGGCCTGGCCGTTGTCCTTCGGCCCCAGATCCTTGATTCTTAGACACTCTCTAAATCGACCTTCCTCATCCCTTTTTAAGATTTGACTCCTCAAAGGCTCCGGAGTATCATCTTTACTTTCACCAGGGGTGCTTGAAGAATCGGCAATGATTCGATGGCTGAAAGAACGGAATGTCCGTTTAACCCTCATGACCCGATCTAGGTAATACTAGCGTGGGAAGAGTGAAGGGTTCCGCGCGTCCCTTCCTCTTTTTTTAACTTTTTGGAGGAATTGATGCGTCAGAGCGCTTATACACATCGTGATTCAAAAATTGTGAGGCAAAGCCGACGTTGGCCAAAAACAATTTTTCAATCACGATGTGTATATCTCGCCGGTCTCATCGGAAACATCCTGGAACATTACGACTCGGCGCTTTTTGCTTGTTTAGCTCCGTTTATCGCCCCCCTTTTTTTTCACAACCAAGATCCGTTCACAGCTCTCATTCTCACTTATGCCATGATCCCGCTGGGGATGATGACGCGGCCCGTTGGAGCGTTTTGCTTCGGCTGGGTGGGAGACCGGTTCGGCAGAAGAGAGGCGATGTGCAGCTCTTTACTCGGGATGGCGGTCGCGACAGCTTTGATCGGCTGCTTGCCAACATCGGAAGAAATCGGGAGCCGCGCTCCTGTTTTCCTTGCGCTCCTCCGATTGGCCCAAAGCTTTTTTGCAGCGGGCGAGACGGCTGGAGGGGCCATCTATGTTCTGGAAAATGTCGAGGGGAAAAAACGGACGTTCACGGGAAGTCTCTACGATGTTTCGACCATCGTGGGGATCATGATCGCATCGGCTTTAGTTACTTTGCTGAGCCATTATGAGTGGGTGAAAATGGGATGGCGCTTCCTTTTTTGGGGGGGAGCTCTGAGCGGGTTGGCGGGGATCGTCTTGCGGTTCAAAACGGAGGAGGGGATTGAGTTTAGAGAAACGAAAAGGGGGTACAGATTCAAAGAGCTGTATCAGTATAAAAGATCGTTTTTAGCGATCGTTCTTGCGGCCGGTTTCAGCTATACAACCTATTCCATGGCTTTTACCCTTATGAATGGATACATTCCGTTGGTCACTTCGATCAGCAAAACAGATGTGATGAAAATGAATACGGCTCTTTTGGCCTTCGATATGGTTCTTCTTCCTCTTTTTGGATTCTTGGCGCACCGATTCGGCAAAGAGAAAATCATGGCTCTTGGCTGCATCTCCTCAATCATTGGAGCGATCCCGCTCTTTAGTTGCCTTGAGCCTTCATCCTCTATTTGGACTGTTGTTTGCGTTCGTTCAGCGATCGTAGCGAGCGGTGTTGCTTTCGCAGCTCCTTACCACGCATGGGCGATGGAGCTGGCGCCCCCTCAATACAGGTCCACTTTGCTTTGTTTTGGATATACTGTTGGATCGCAGCTGATTGGTTCCCCGAGCGCCTCCTTTTCTCTCGCCCTGTACCAACAAACCAAATGGGTGGGGGCTCCTGCGCTCTATCTGATGCTGGTGGCTCTTGGGGCGTGGATCTCGATCGGAATGGTTCCAAAAAAATATGAGTTGCCTCAATTGATCGAAAATTGAGTCTGAACTTGAACTCTGCTTTCGCTTCGGCTATGAGTCAAAAAGGGGCCATGCGGAGCATCTATGAACGAGCCATACGAGCAATGGCAAAGAATGGACAACTATTTCTGTTCTTTTTTATTAGAGAATCAGGTCGATTGCGAGGTGAGATGTAAAATCAATCACTTTCGTCTGCAGTATCTTTTAAAAGTGACTAATTTTGTTCGGGAAGAGGCTGCTATTTTAGAGCGCGATATTTCCCCTTGGGTTCCTTTTCATCGAGGCAACTATCATCGATGCTATTCAAACCCTCTTCTCTTTGCCGTCGAGTCTGAAATGGGGGCGGTATTGAGGCAAGGGCCGGATGCCTTTGCTCTTGTGAATCGTCATGAATTCTTGGGGTTCGAGACAAGTCAAGTTAGAGGGCAGAAAGTCGCTTCTCTGCCCAGAGGCAGGGACAAAAAGGGGCTCTTGGATGCAATCATTCGAGGAGGTTATACCCCTTCGCTCCAAGATACAGCAGCTATGGCGGCTTCATTCAATCTATTTAAGGAAAATCCCGAATTTAAATTTCCTCTCCAAAAAAAGGGGTGCAGATCAATTCGGGAACTTCTCGCTCACCCGATAATGAGTCGTTTCAGGGAGCAAAACGGCTCTTCTGCGATTGTTTTTGCCCTGCTCGAAGGGTTTTCAACCCTTTCAATCGATCCATTTTTCTCCAAAAAAAAGTGCTCTTTACTCTTGCATGACTCCTATGGGCGTGTTCTTCATTCCATAGAAGAATCAATGAAAATTCCAATAAATAGCTACTTTGCTTTGGCCAAGTTTGAAAATTATATGGATCTCATTTACGAGGAGATGATCTTTTGGCTCCTTTTTGCTGAGCCGTATGCTTCTGGCGACCTCGAAAAACACATTCAAACTCTGATCAAGCCAGCCCCGTTTTTTCGGAGCTTGCAGACTGGGATGTCCGCTTTTTCTGAAATCATTCAAGTCCTTTTGAAAAAGAGAGCAGTCATTCTTGCCTTTGACGATTGCTATTATGAAAGCTTACAACTGCTGAAAGAGGCCCATATTGTACGAGGGCCAGATTACAAAATCTCCTTGCAGGAACAGTTGAAGCAACTAAAAAAAATCGATATTTTATTGGTTGATTTTCATAATAATGTTCTCCCAGGTAAAATGAGGACTGAGCGTCATGATGTAGCGGCCATTTTTGACCAAGTTCTTCCCTATGCCTCCGATTCAATCGCCCTAGTGATCGATAATACCATCGGATATCTCAATTCAAATGAAATCAACGATCTACTTGCCGCATTCCCAAACCATACGATCATTGTTTATTGGAGCCATCAAAAGTTCGATCTTTTTGGAACCGATAAGGTGAGCGGAGGGAGCTACGCAGTCTACAGCAAGGACGAGGAGCTGCTGTCTCAATTTAGGGAGGTGCAAGGGGGGGAAATCGATTCAGTCAGCAGGCAGGTATTGACCCATTTTTTTCGCTTTGGAGCTCGGTTGCTTGAAGAAAGAAAGGAGAGAGTTTTCGCGAATGGTTGGTACGCGAACCAAAAGATCGATCCGAGGATTCAGGGGGTGGTTAAAAAAGGAGATTCCCTCTGTTTCAGCGTCGATATCCACTTGGACAGGGCTGGGGAGCGAGAAGGAGAGATCCTCCGGCATTTCCATGAAAGGGGGGTTCCTTTGGCTTCCCGCCTCAGCTTTGGATTCAATATATCGTCGCAAACCATTGTAAAAGAACGTGTTATGAGATTTTCTCTAGGGGCTGAGGATCAGGAATACATCGATCAATGGATCGATGTGTTTAATAGTTTGTTTTTGAATGAATCCTAAGTTATTGGTTTTTAGTCGTTTAATTGTTTTTATCCTTCCTTAATAATATTGGTTTAATATAGTCGTAGCAATAATTATAATAAGTGGAGTTCTTGAATGAATTTAGATAGCGTATGTGTTAGTAGAGTATATTACTCTCCATTGAGTTCTAGCGCTTCTGATCCGCAAACGGAGCTCGAAGACCTTGCCAACGCGGCGCAGGCGGCTCTACAAGTATATAATGCTGACCCAAGCAATCCAAATGCGTGCGTAGCATTAATGCAAGCGATGAACGCGTTAGATGCGTTTGTCAAGGCCAACCCATCGCTTTCTGGGGCTTCAGCCATTCTTTCAAAGTTGCAGGCAACGACAGGAGCCGGTGGAAAGTCTATGGAGGAGTTAGCTGCAGGGTATGGGACTAGCAGCGAAGGTGCCGATCTTGCGATTTTAGAATCTACAACGCCTGGTACATGGGGTATCCAGCCGGATGGCGGGAATTCTCTTTATGGCGCCATCTACAATATTAATAGCGCTACTAATGATGCGGGCAACACCGCAGATAAAACGGCATTAGCTGCCCTTGAAAACGCGTTGCTTGCATACCAAAATGCGAAGACTCCCGCTGAAAAAGATGCCGACGCAAAAATTATTGCAGCCGCTATGCAAGCCGTGGATATTACTTTTACTGCTGAAGGGGCGAGCGACGGGTTTTTAACTGAGATTCAAGGGTATTTGAAAGCATGCCCGACGGCTGCACCTGGCACAGATTTATTCACACTCGCAAGCAAAATATCGACTCCGGCTGGATTAACCGCTTTTGAAGCAGCTCTAGATGGGGCTGGCGGGAAAAACAGTGGTGTTGCGGACCTTCTTAACTTAATCGCGGGGATAGGCAACCCAATTGGCAAGGGAGCCCAACAGCAAGAAGGCTGGTGAATTTTAAACCTGCACTTGCGAAGTTATAATTTCTTTTCTATCTTCGCAAGTGATGTCTCTCTTCATTCAACTGGCTCTTCCCCTCTATTCAAGAAGATCCCCTTTTGCTCATCGCCTTCTGGCTTTGTCGCAACATCTTTTTCTCCTCTCTCTTCTTCAGCTTTTCCCCCATGAATGGTCCCTGTTCTTCTGCTGTTTGAACCAAATTTATCTCGCGGCCGATTTTTTTCTTTACCGGGAGCTGAAAATCCGGCTGGAACCCCGCTATTTCCTCATGATCCGGGAGGCGTCTCATTGGATCGATTCGGCTCAATCAATGCCCTGGGCTTCCTTTCTATCTACTGGATTGCTCCTTTCTTTTTTCACCTGCCTCTTTCCTCCAAACACCCCTTTCCTTTTCCTCTCTCTTCCTTTCGCCATTTTGAGCTTGCGCCTCTTGCCATTAGAGGCCCAATATCTCCTGAATCATCCTCTTTTCCTCTTTCGAAAGAAAGCTGTGGGCGAAGTGTCTATTCCCATCATCCCATCGCTCCCTCAAGGATCCAAACAGTTTGAAATCCGGATTGCCCCTAAAGAAAAACCTCACCTGATTTTTCTTTTCATGGAGTCTTTCGGAGCCAAACATGTGAGTCCAACGAGGACGCCCCGCTTTCATCAGCTCTCTTCTGAAGGACTTTACTTCACGAACTTTTACTCAAATGGAACTTTTACCTATCGAGCTTTACTCTCCGCCTTGTTTGGGGCTCCGCCAGGGAGCACTTCTGCCGGCCTCGCTCCTTATGTGAATGCCGATTTGAAGGGAATCCCTGAGTTGATGAAAAAAATGGGGTACCAAACAGCGTTTCATCACAATGGGTCGCTTCGCTACGACATGCAGGAGCCATTTTTAAAAAAGCATTTCGATGAGTTGACTGATCAAAACGGGATCAAAGGGAGCTTTTCGTCGAGCTGGGGAATCGATGACCTCAGTTTGATGGAGCACTCGGCGGCTTGGCTGAAACGGCAGACGAACCCCTCATTTTTGACTCTCTTCACAATTTCAAATCACCACCCTTGGATCGTCCCGAAGGGGTATCAAGCTCCGGGAGAGCATAGGTTCTTCCAAACACTCCACTATTCTGATCATGCTCTCGGGGCTTTTGTCGATCGACTCCGGAGAGAGCAGTTGAGTGAAAAGACAATTCTCTTCATTCTGGGCGACCATGGACAGCCGGTGGGAGAGCATCAGGGCAATTTTTATAACTCCCGCTTTCTCTACGAGGAAAACGTTCGGGTTCCTCTGCTGATTCTCGCTGATGGACGGATTCCCAAGGGGGGCAAAATGGGTGATTTGGCCTCTCACATGGACCTTCTCCCCACTGTGAGAGATTTGTTTGGAAGTCCCGAGAGATCATTGGGGATTTCCTTGATGCGGAGATCCGATGAGAGACGAGTTTTTTTGCACAACCCTTACTCTGAAGGGTTCATAGGCTGCAGAGAAGGAAAATGGAAATGGATCGGGAATTTGAAAAGTTCTCAGGAAGAACTCTACAACTTGGAGGAAGATCCCAATGAAGAAAACAATCTGATCTCGATGGCGGGGGAGCGGGCTCATCCATTGAAAGAGCGGAGCCGCTCTTTTGCCGCTCAAATGGATCGGCTCTATACACAAAAATGCATTTGTGTATATTGGGCTTCGAAAGGAAATGAGTCTTTAACGGGCGTCCTCGATCTTTCCAACTCTTTAGTCACCGATCAAAAATTGGAAAAAGCGGTGAGAGGAAGCTTGATCCGTGTTCACTTGGAAAATTGCCTCCTTTTGACCGATCATGGGATCGAGACTCTTATTGCCCAAGCGCCACAGCTGGAAGAGCTCAATTTGAAGGGAATTTCTGATTTGTCAGGGAAAATTTTCCAAAAAGCATCTTCTGAACTTGCCGTCCTCTATTTGTCAGAGCCACTTTCAATGAACCAAATCGTTCGATTCACTCCGAAATTGAAAGTTCTTTCCCTCCACGGGAAAAATATTCCCCATTTTGATGTGGAACAGTTGATCTATTTGAAAATTTATGAGGCAGATGCTGTTTCCGAAGAGGAGCTCCTTTCGTTTTTGAAAAAAAGTCCCAACTTAGTGAGGGTGACTCTTTACGGTTGTCAGAAGGTGACCGATCAGACGCTCCAATTCTTAAAAAAATGCCCCCTTGAACAACTATGGCTTTATGGGGCGCCTGAAATCGATCAAAGCGATTTCAGTCATATTCGTTCCCTGGTTCTGGAACGCGAAGGAAAGCTTCTGGAATTTCGGCAAGGTGCATCCTCGTTCGGATGACGACTTTTCCATGCTGCCCGTGCCAATGAACGATCGCGGCCTCCTTATTTTCAGGAAGAGTCCGACTCCAGTTATAGATGGGGGGGATTTCGGCGATCGAATGGGGCTTTTGCTCGATCAAGTAGGAGAGGACGTCTTGATCGCCTGTGAAGGTGTGGTTTAGCTCCATCGACTGTTGGGCCCATTCGGCGATGAGAGGGGAGTTTCGGCAAAAGGAGATCACCCCAGAATTATAGATTGGAAAAGGAGAGGAGGCGCCCGCTTTGGTTTGATCCCGAACGATTCCGATTTTATCTGGAGTTGAGTAAGAAAAGAGGGGGGAGAGGGGAGCGAGCACTTCACAATCAAGATCGATCCAAAGGGTCCTTTCAAAAGGGGTTTTGAGGCAGGCGAGAGGCTTTTGAAACCAGGCGGCGCGCGAGTCCCAAAACCAGTGCCCATAGGTTTTTTCCCATGAGGCAATATGGGCAGGATCAATTTCCTCCCGCTCTTTCACAAAATCAGGGAGGATCCGAAGGGGAATGTGTTCCCCTTGGCTCTGACACCACTTTTTCCCTTGAAACGACATTCCAAGATCGATGAATGCAACCGGAAATGAGTTGTGTTTTTGATACGACTCTAACCACCAGGGGAGAAGCCACTCTTGGCTCATATCAGCGGCTACGATCACTCCATCTGCCACAAATACCTCGCTTGGATCCAATTTCTTTCCCCGTAAATGGGATCGTCCGATCTAAATTTCTCTTCCACCTGAATGAATCCGATGGTTTCGAGGAATTGGACCGCTTGCCCCACCTGATTGGAGGGTTTGACATCATCGACCCATAAGAGGGTCTTTTCGTGGGCGAGCTGTTTCCCATTCAAGATGTCTCCAAGCGTCCACTGAAACAGGTGGCACCCATCGACATAAATCAGATCGAACGTCGCTGCCCCTTTTTTTTGGGCAAATTCAGGAACCTTGATGAGAGAATCCCCCTCGATAAATTGAAATCGATTCTGATACTTTTCTGTAAAATACTCCACGGCTAGGCGGGTTGCCGGATAGAGATTGAGGTCAAATGAGACAAATTGTTCGAGATGGGGGCATTGGAGGAAAAAATGTTCAGCGCTATGGCCTGCATTGAGGCCAATCTCGGCCACCTTTCGAATCGATGAGTTCCGCTCGATTTGCTTTGTGAATTGCTCTTGTTGCGAGGGGGACATATGCCCATCATGGATCTCATTCGGATAGACATTTAAGGGAAGGGCGCGCGCGCGAAAAAACTCAGTCAGGTTCGTCATTTCTTCTTCCTCTCAGAGATCTCCCTCATCCGTTTTTTTTCAGCGGAGGAAAGAGAATTTTCTCCAAGACGGCTGATCTGGTCGAGCATCGCATCCATAAACTGATCGTCATCAAGAACCGGCGCCCCCGATTTGATGTCGTAGATTTTGGAATGATGATAGGGCTCCTGTTTTTTTTTCTCAAGGAAGCGAAGAATTCTCCTTTCAAATGGATAGAGGAAGGAAAAGGGGCTCCGCTCCCGCCAGACGATCAGAGAAAAGAGATAGCCGTAGAGGACGCTGATGGCAAGAGTGATCGAGCTGAGCCAGTCGGCGCTCGAAATATCCATGAATAGGGTAAAGGCGACGAGGCCTCCAATCAGCCAGTAGGCCTTCAAGGGGACTGCAAAGAAAAGGAGAAGCTGGGCCCCCGGGTTGAGCATCATCCAAGCGACCATGATGGCGTAGACTGCATTGGTGGGGCCGGCGAGAAGGAAGGAGGGGAAGGCCAGGGCCGCGAGCCCGGACAGGAGGGCTGAGCCGAGATAGAGGGCCAAAAAGAGGGGAGGGCGGGCCCGCTCGAGAAGGGGGGCGCCGAAGATCCAGAGGATATACATATTAAATCCAAGCTGGAGGACAAAAGAAAATGAAAAAGGGCCCGGCTCAAGAAAGATGTAGGTAAAAAACTGCCAAAGGAAGAGGTGTTCCACCCCTTTCCAGGAAAGAATGACCCAAGGTTGAATTTGGGGAACGAAGAGCGCAGCCAGGCTGACGCCAATGGTGGTAAAAATTAAAATTTTCAAACTTTTGAGCATAGAAACTTTTTTAGCAGAATTTCTTGAATTTTTCTAGCATCGTCGTTATCCTTAGTTGGAAATTCTTAAAGGATTCGTGCTATGCAAGACAAGAAACACCCCGCTTACCAAGAAGTTTTGTTCGAAGATTCTTCGACTGGCTCTAAATTTATCATCGGCAGTACGCTGCAGCCCAAAGAAAAGACAACTTACGAAGGAAAAGAGTATCCTCTTTACCGCGTCTCTGTCTCTTCCGCTTCCCACCCTTTCTTCACGAAAGCGACTCAATTCATGGATACTGAAGGCCGAGTCGACAAATTCACGAAGAAATATCAGCGCAAAACAGAAGAAGTGAAGCAGTCTCAAGTAAAGCAAGAAGAAGCCAAAAAAGAGACCGTTAAGAAGAAGAAGAGCAAGTGAAAGAGAAGGTTCAGCGTCTTTTAGCTCGGTTGCATGAGATCGAGGAGCTGCTGGGCCATCCAGAAACGCTCTCTGACCAAAAGCGGTACCGCGAGCTCACTCAGGAACACTCCCAACTCTCTTTGTTAAAAGAGGTTTGGGGGCGTTTTGAAACGGCTCAAAAACAGCTCGAAGAAAATAAGAGCCTTCTTTTCTCAGAATCAGACCCCGAAATGGTCCTCCTCCTCAAAGAGGAAATCTCCCGCCTTGAAATCGAAGTCGAAGCCTCTCAAAAAGAGATTGAAACGCTCCTCGTCCCCCCCGATCCGCGCGATAGCCGCAATATCATCTTAGAGCTAAGAGCCGGTACAGGGGGCGACGAAGCGGCTTTGTTCGTCGGCGATTGCATCCGAATGTATCAATATTACGCAGGGAAAAAGGGATGGAAATTTGAGATCCTCTCCTCTTCCGAATCGGAAGTGGGCGGCTACAAAGAATATATTATGTCTTTGTCGGGCCACAACGTCTTCCGGCTGATGCAATATGAGGCGGGAACCCACCGGGTGCAGCGAGTCCCCGACACAGAGACCCAAGGGAGAGTTCATACTTCAGCCATCACCGTCGCTGTATTGGTCGAGCCCGATGAAGATGAACAGGTCGAAATCAATGAAAAAGATTTAAAGATCGACACTTATCGAGCCTCTGGGGCGGGGGGACAGCACGTCAACCGGACCGATTCGGCTGTCCGCATCACCCACCTTCCGACCGGCACTGTCGTCGCTTGCCAAGAGGAGCGGAGCCAGCATAAGAATAAAGATAAGGCGATGCGCCTTCTCCAAAGTAGAATCGCAGAAGAGCAGAGGCGAAAAGCTCACCAAGAGATGTCGGCAACCCGCCAAGCTCAGGTAGGAAGCGGCGATCGCTCTGAGCGGATCCGCACCTACAATTTCCCCCAAAACCGAGTCACTGACCACCGGATCGAACTCACCCTTTACAAACTCGATCGGGTGATGGAAGGGGACCTTGACGATTTGACCATCCCTCTGGTCAACTATTTCTATAACGAACAGCTCCAAGCATGAAAACCATCGGCGAAGTGATCCACCTCTCGAGCGAGTTTTTAAAAGAGAGAAAGATCGAACGGCCCAAAAGGCTGGCTGAAGACCTACTCTCTTTCGTCCTTAAACTCAAGCGGATGGATCTTTACTTGCGTTTTGATCAGCCGATCATTGAAGAAGAGTTGAAAGAGATCCGAGAGCGATTGTTGCGGTGCGGCAAAGGGGAGCCGTTTGAATATGTAGTTGGGGAGACTCAATTTTTCGGATGCCGAATCAAAGTCGATCGAAGAGTTTTAATCCCTCGCCCCGAAACAGAAATTTTAGTTGAAATGATTGCCAAAGAGGCCAAAGAAGGGGTTCTTTGGGATCTTTGCACCGGCTCTGGATGCATTGGAATCGCCTTGAAAAAGGCCAATCCAGCCCTCCAAGTGACCCTCTCCGACATCTCCCCCGATGCCCTCGCAGTCGCCCGCTCGAATGCTGAGTTGAACGGAGTCGATGTCGAAATTGTGAAAGGGGACCTTCTCGCCCCATTTCAAGGGCGGAAAGCGAACTGGATCGTCTGCAATCCCCCCTACATCTCCAAGGCTGAACTGGCGCAGCTCGACCGGTCGGTCCTCGACTATGAACCTCAATTAGCCCTTCTCGGCGGAGAGAGAGGGACCGAGTTTTATGAACGGTTCAAAAATGAATTGCATTTTGATGCGAAGATATTTTTTGAAATCGGATCGGGCCAGGGAGAGGCGCTCAAGAAACTTTTTCCAAAGGGAGAGCTTCATTTGGACTGGGCAGGCCACCCTCGATTCTTTTTCCTTGAAAACCATGAGTTGCTTTAGTATTCTATACCCTAATTATGTTTGGCGCGTTAACAGATAAACTCCAAAATCTCTTCTCCAGTCTCACTGGCAAAAAGGCTTTAACCGAAGATAATATCGCGGAAGCCGTTCGACAGGTGAGGCTTGCGCTCCTGGACGCCGACGTCAATTACACAGTCGTCAGCAACTTTGTCAAGCGGGTGAAAGAGAAAGCTTTAGGCGACGCGGTGATGAAATCGGTCACCCCGGGGCAGCAGTTTACGAAAATTGTCCATGATGAGCTGATTGAGCTCATGGGGAGCGTCGAAGTTCCGCTCGATTTAAAGGGAAAGTTATCTGTTGTGATGGTGTGCGGTTTGCAAGGTTCGGGAAAGACAACCAGCTGTGCAAAGCTCGCCGCCTACATCGGGAAAACCGAAAAACATAAAAAGATTTTAATGGCCGCCTGTGATCTTCAGAGGCCCGCCGCGATTGAGCAGTTGAAAAAGTTGGGCGCAGATTTGAATGTCCCCGTTTTTCAATTGGAAGGGGAGAAGAATCCTCTCAAAGTGGCCAAAAAAGCGTATGAGAAGGCGCAAGCCGAAGGGTTTGATGTCTTGATCGTCGACACTGCAGGTCGGCTCCATGTGGATGAAGAGCTGATGAAAGAGCTTCAAGAGATTCACCAATTTTTGCAGCCGAGAGAAGTGTTGTTTGTCGCCAATGCAACGACAGGCCAGGACGCGGTGAAAACCGCCGCTGAGTTTAATCAGCGGGTTCAGGTCACGGGGACGATTTTGACCATGCTCGATGGAAATGCAAGAGCGGGTGCTGCTATCTCGATCCGGGAAGTGACCGGCAAGCCCCTCAAGTTTGAAGGGGTGGGTGAAAAGATCGGCGATCTGCAACTCTTCAACCCCCGCTCCATGGCCGACCGGATTCTCGGCATGGGCGATGTGATCAATTTGGTGAAAAAAGCCCAAGAAAACTTCTCTGAAGCGGAGAGTCTTGAGCTTGAGAAGAAACTGAAGAAAGCCAGCTTTACGTACGAAGACTATCTCAAACAGATGAGCATGGTGAAGAAAATGGGCTCCTTTAAGAGTCTATTGAAAATGCTCCCCGGGATGAGCGGGTTGGGAGAGATCGATTTTTCCGACTCTGAATTTAATAAAATGGAAGCGATGATCTATTCGATGACCCCCGCTGAAAGGCAAGAGAGGGTCGAGTTGGAACATGAGCGGCGAAAACGAGTGGCCAAGGGAAGCGGCGTCTCTATTGACGACGTCAACCGGATGGTCAAAGGCTTTAAACGAGTCAAACAACTTTTTAAAAATATGCCCGACATGAAAGCCCAAGCGAAAAAAATGGGCGGCATGCCGGATCTCAATGAATTAAAGAAACAATTTGAAGGTAAGAAATGGCACTAATCATTCGCATGAGACAGCAAGGCGCCAACAGCCGGCAGAGATTCCGCCTCGTTGTCACCGACTCCAGAAACCCCCGCGATGGAAAATACCTCGAGATGATCGGTTGGTACAATCCATTCGGCGCTGACGACAAAAACTATTTTATCGACGTTCCCCGCGTTCAATATTGGTTAGACAACGGCGCCCAAATCTCCGATCGAGTGAAATCCCTCGTGAAGCGGTTCGCTCCTGAAGTCGTCCAAGCATTGACTCAGAAGAAAGTGGCGAAAGTGGCGAAGAAAAGAGAAAAGCGCAACAAAGAATAGATGGAGATTGAAATCCTTTCGCTCTTCCCCGACTATTTTCGGGGACCTTTCGACGTCAGCATGCTGAAGCGGGCTAAAGAGGCGGGGCATCTCGAGATCCGGCACACCGATATCCGCGACTTTGCGGAGAATAAGCATGGCCGAGTTGACGACCGCCCGTTCGGCGGGGGACCTGGAATGGTGATGTGTCCAGGGCCTATTGCGAGAGCGATCCGAAGCGTGAGGAGACCCAATTCCCATGTGATTTACCTTTCGCCGCAAGGAAGACTTTTAACAGCGGCGAAATGCCAAGAAGTGGCAAAATATGAACACCTGATCCTCCTTTGCGGCCATTACGAAGGAGTTGACGAGAGGGTGATTCAGACAGAGGTCGATGAAGAGATTAGCATTGGCGATTACGTTCTCACGAACGGGTGTGCCGCTGCGATTGTTGTGATTGACGCCGTCTCTCGGTTTATTCCCGGGGTTATCGGCGATCCTGACTCGGTTCTAGAGGACTCGTTTCAGGAGGGGATTTTTGACTCGCCCCATTACACGAGGCCCGAAAATTTTGAAGGGATGGAAGTCCCCCCGGTTCTTTTGCAAGGTCATCATGCGGAGATTCGGAAATGGCGTAAAGCCGAAGCATTAAAAAAAACAGGCCGGGTACGACCCGATTTATTATTAGGAGAACATTGTGAGCCGCTCACCCATCATAGAAGAAGTTGAAGAAACTTATCTTAAGAAAGAAGTCCCTGTGTTTAACATTGGAGACACTGTTCGCGTCAACACGCGGATCATCGAGGGAGACAAAGAACGTCTCCAAGCGTTTGCTGGAACTGTCATTGCGAAGAAAGGGACAGGCCTCTCAGAGACCTTTACTATCTACCGGAACGCCTATGGCTCCTCTATGGACCGAGTCTTCCTTCTCCACAGCCCTAGAATCGCCTCGATTGAAGTGGTTCGCCCTGGTAAAGTCCGGAGAGCCAAACTCTACTATCTCCGCGGCCGTTCAGGCAAAGCTGCGAAAGTGCGCGAGCAATATGTTGCTGGCGACGAGACAGCTGCCGCTTCTAAAGCATAAATTTTTTATTATGCAGAGGCCCCAAATAATTGTTGGGGCCTTATTTAAAATTTCCCTCATCAATACTAATTCTTTAGCGTTTTTTTTGAATTCTTTTTTCGTTTATAATTAACGTCAAAAAACAATCAAAGGGTGTATTATTATGGGAATCTCTACTGTTGTTTCTAGTTTTAATTCCGCTCATTCAACTGCGGAGCCATCTTCTTTAAAACTCTACCAAATCGCCTCTCTTGTTCAAAAATTGACTGCTCCTGGAGTTGAAGAAGGAAAGTTTGAAGTTGAATTTGCAAACCTGCCTGAAATGGAATCTTTAGTGGGTCAGATTTTGAAGGATGCTATGTCCCTTTCACAACCGACTCCTGCTAACCTAGCATCTATCCGCTTTATGTTGGGAGAGCTCAAAGAGATCGCTCCCCAAAACGTTCATTCAGTAGCTGGTGTTGCTGCCCATTTTTCCGCCTCATCTGAAGTGAATGAAATTTTTGAGCAAGCTCAAAAAGAAAATACTCCTGGCGCCTACGAGCCGACATCTCCGGAAGCGGCTCGCAAGGAAGCAGAAGAAACAGAGAACGAGAGCCCCTCCTATTGGACTCGAGGCCTTGGCGTTGGCTTGATAGCCTTAGTCACGATCGCAGGGGGAACCGCCCTCTACCGTTCGCTCCAAAACGGCGCTCCAAAGCCCACTGAACCCTCTTTAGAAAACGACGCGCCTATAGCTGAAGTTCCATCTCAGCTCGTCTGTCCTTCTAGTAACACTTCTCAACCCGTCCGAGAGCCTACGTTCTCCGTGTGTTTGCCGGGAGACGCCCCAAAGCTCCCTGATGGCGCAAACCAGACCATTCCTGTAGAGTCTGCTCAGGTCGATTTTCCTCGTCCGCAAGAGTCTCTAGGATTGCCTCCAGGTTTTGCAGTCGCTGCAATCGGCCTTTTTGCATACGAAACCGGGGTTGTAGAGACGTTGGTTGTCAGCCCGATTCGCAAAATCACTGAAATATTGAGATCGCCCGCGCCCGGCTTCATCACAAAAATAGCTGAGGTTCTCGCGAAAGCGCACACTTACTGGACGGAATCGGGCCCTAGAATTTGGGCGCGATCACGGAACGAGCAAAGGAACAGCGCTTTTATTCGTGAGCTTGTGGGTGCGCAGCGCCGTAGGGAGCGCCGTATGCAGGGCCTTGAATAGGAGCATATAGCCTCTTTCTAAAAAAGCTCCGATCGGATTATTTCCTTCACCCTTCAAGGTTGGATGTGGGAGAGATTTCCGAGTCGGAGCTTTTTCGTTCCCTTTAATTCGTTCCCTTTAAAAGGGGTGCTCCTAGGTATACACATCGTCCGTTTCTATCGCATAATTTTTTATTATGCAAAACCCCAAAACTTTTTTTTGGGGCTTCCTCTAAAATTTTTCTAATCGATAGTAATTCTTTGTCGTTTTTTTGTATTGTAGTTTGGGGTATAATTGGCGTCACAAAACAATTAAAGGGTGAATTATTATGGGAATCTCTTCTGCTGTTTCTAGTCTTAATGCTGCTCGTTCAACTGCGGAGTCATCTTCTTTAAAACTCTATCAAATTGCCTCTCTTGTTCAAAAATTGACGGCTCCTGGAGGTGATGAAGGAAATTTTGACGTTGAATTTGCAAAACAACCTGTAATGGAATCTTTAGTGGGCCATATTTTGAAGGATGCTATGTCCCTTTCACAACCGACTCCTGCTCAACTCGCATCTATCACCTTTATGTTGGGAGAGCTTCAAAGGATTGCTCCCCAGAACGTTCATTCAGTAGCTTGTGTTGCTGCCCATTTTTCCGCCTCATCTGAAGTGAATGAAATTTTTGAGCAAGCTCAAAAAGAAAATACTCCTGGCGCCTACGAGCCGACATCTCCGGAAGCGGCTCGCAAGGAAGCAGAAGAAACAGAGAACGAGAGCCCCTCCTATTGGACTCGAGGCCTTGGCGTTGGCTTGATAGCCTTAGTCACGATCGCAGGGGGAACCGCCCTCTACCAATCGCTCCAAAACGGCGCTCCAAAGGCCGCTGAACCCTCTTTAGGAAACGACGCGCCTGTAGCTGAAACTCCATCTCAGCCAGTATGTCATCCTAGCGAGGCTCCTTCCCTCGATGTTCTGACGAGTGGACTTTTGAGTACTACCCATTTTCTCCATAAGGGAGAGCTTCTCTATTTAGGAGAACGCAACCCTAAGATAATAGATCAAGCCAAACTTCCAGTGATTTCTAGCTTCGATGTGATCAAATTACCACGGGCGATTGAAGGGGTAATAAAAAGATCTGAGCATAGCACAACGTGTCCACCAATTGCAAAAGTACCTTCTGACGAAGTATTTCAGCTCAGCAGGTATCAAGCGACTGATAGAGCTTGTTTTGCTCGTAAATTCCACAATAATCATAGAACTTCTCTGAAAAAAGCAGGTGCAGAATCATTCTCTAATGCTGTGTGTTGGGAGGGAGAAGCCCCAAAGCTCCCCGATAGCGCAAAACAGGTGATGATCGCTCCTTCTCGCGAATTGGTTACGACTCCTGGCAATCAGGCAAAACAAGGGGCCGAGGCTCATTCATCATCAAAAAATCAGTGTTCATCTGATCGAACTCTAAGCAAAAGGGAAATTCGATCGATTTTACACCAAGACATGATCTTAGCCAATTACGAGGCTACGCCTTCGATTTCAAAACAAATGGAGCCAAGTATTTGGACTCAAGCAAGCCGATTTTTGGGCCAAATACAGACCGTAGCTGCAGACAACCTCCGATTCCTTTCTGAGGAATGCAGCAGCTTTTTTGCGACTCACTATTCTGAAAGAGCCGACCAGACAGTATGTCTTCCAAAGACTTTTACGAATCTGTCCGCAATTGAGGATGAACCCATAGCAGAGAGATCTGTAAATTCGCAGTTACTTGGACATGCAGCAATGATCGGTATTTGCGCAACGACACGAATCGTTGAGGGAGCCGTTCATGCACCTCAAGCAATTGCATCTAAACTGACAAAAGAAAACGTTGCCGCAGCTGGCACAGCAGCTCTCAAATTTGCTAAAGCTGGAGGCCGTGTGTTGATTGCTGGTATAGACACTGTGAGTGACACGATCCTTAATGGCGTAGAAGCTGCTGGCAACTCGATTGCAGCGTCCGGTCGAGCGATTGTCGGTGGATACAACCGCCTTGCAACTCGGTTAGCTCCGAAGCTACCGAATGCCCATGGTGCAGCAAATCGGCATGCTGATATTATCAAGAATTTGAGGAAATAACCAGCGATCCTCTTTATAAAAAAGCTCCGATCGGATAATTTCCTTCATTCAACCAAGGTTGGATGTGGGAAAGATTTCCGAGTCGGAGCTTTTTCGTTTAGAGAGAATGACTCTCTCTGAGCGGCGTTTAAAGAGAGAGGGGTTTGCCCAAGTTGCAGGAGTCGACGAGGCGGGAAGAGGCCCTCTGGCCGGTCCCGTTGTGGCCGCTAGCTGCATCTTACCCGATGGGGTTCTCTTTCAACATCTGAATGACTCCAAACAACTCTCGGCACAAAAGCGGGAAGTTCTTTTTGCTCAAATTACCGAGTGTCCTGGCTTGATCTACGGGATTGGGATCGTCGATGAAGAGACGATCGACCGAATCAATATTCTCCAGGCCACTTTTCTCGCTATGAAAAGAGCGGTTTCGGCGATGTCAGTTCAACCCGATTATTTACTGATCGATGGGAATCAACTCCCCCCGTTCGATATTCCGACTGAGTCGATCGTTCAAGGCGATGGCCTCTCAGTTTCGATTGCTGCGGCCTCGATCTTGGCGAAGGTGACTCGAGATCGAATGATGGAAAACTTGGATGCGAAGTGGCCTCAATATGGATTCAAGCATCATAAAGGGTATGCAACAGAGCCGCATCTTGAAGCCATCTATCGGCATGGTCCTTCTCCCTGCCATCGGAAATCCTTCGACCCGATCCGTTCCCTCCTCAATCCTCAACCCGTTCAAATCGAACTGTTTTAAGAAAAGTCGCGCTCTTTTTTTAGTGCGATGAAAAGGAAGCTGGGGGAGATGAGGAGGAGGTTGCCGAGAGCGATCATCAGAGTATAGCGTAGAGGGGAGCCCACGTTGATGTGTTCGGGGGGAATGAATCCAAAGAGAATGGTGAGCGTGGAGCCGACAAGTCCCAATAGAGGGACTGTCCAAAGGCCAAAACGCCCCCCAGGGATCTTAAAGGCTCCCTGCTGGTACCTGGGGCGGAGTCGGTAGAGGGAGAGAAACATCAAAATGTACATCAGCATGTAGAGAGAATTCGAGAGGGAAGTGAGGAACCAGTAAAAGGCATTCACGGAGGGAAGGAGAAGGAGGAGGGTGGAAAAGAGGGTCACAAGGAGCGCCTGGGCGAGGAGGATACGGGAGGGAACTCCGTGAGGATTGGTTTTCGAAAAGCTCTTGGGTAGAAACCCATATTGAGCGGCGTGTAGAAGCCCTTTCGCTGGAGAGATCAGCCAGTTGATCATCCCTCCAATGCTCCCAATCACGATGAGAAGTGTCATGAGAGGAACGAGCGATTCTAGATGGAAAACGGCAAAAAAATTGGCAAAGACTTGCATCAGTCCCCCAGCGAGATTGATTTGAGAAACGGGGAGGACGACGGCAATGGCAAGAGAGCCGAAAAGCATCGTTGCGAGAATGTAAAGAGAAGAGAGGAGGAGCGCTTTGGGAAAGGTTTTCTGCGGGTGGGGGACGTTTGAAATATGAACTCCCGAGAGCTCCATTCCTAAAAATGAGCCCATCACCGCCTGAAGGGCAGTCCAAGTGTCGATTTTATTGAGGGCCGGAAGTATGGCGTCGAGGGTGATGGGGATTTGAAACGGGCGGCCGGTCAGAGCCCAGAGAGAGGCGAGAATGATCAGAAGAAGCATGGGGAAGACCGTTCCAATCGTAGCAAAGAGGGTGTTGATCCGAGCCGAAATCTGAATCCCGAAAAGATTGGCTAAAGTGAGCCCCCAGAAAATGAGAGTGATCGCTCCGATCATGTAGAGTTTATTGTTCAAAAGGGATGGATCGAACAGGTACGTAAGAGTTCCAGCGATAAAAGAGAGGATCGTTGGATACCAAACGATCGTATTGATCCACTGAAGCCAGATGGCGATCATCCCCAAATTTTTCCCAAACGCCTCTTTCACCCAATGATAGATCCCCCCTTCTTCTGGAAAGGCAGCCGAAAGTTCGGCGGCGACTAGCGCGCTCGGAAAAAGGAAAAAGATCGAAGAAAATAGGAAGAAAAAGATGAGGGGAGCGCCAAAGATAGCGCTCGCGGGGAGGTTCCGATTGCTGTCGATGGCCGAAATGATGAGGAGGACGAGGGCCAAAAAGGAGATTTTTGTTCGGGAAGATCCACTCATAAGGCACTCTCAAGTTGATCCAAGGTGATGTGAAAAAGATCGGCTACCATCAATCCAATCGATCCCAAAAATAAGTAGGGGATTTCATTGAATGAGGGGATGGGGCGGTCGAGAAATAGATAGAAAAGAGTGAAGAGGACCCCAAGCCAGAGAATTCGGGTGAGAGTTCCCAAAATGGGGGTATGGGAGATCCCTCGGTGTTTAAAGAGATAGCTATAGGGACGAAAAGGGAGGGTCAGGAGCCCTTTCAGGGAAAAAAGGGATACGTTTCGGGCAAGATCGAGATCAGGGTGGAAGAAGAGGGTGCCATAGATAAAGGCAGCCGAAAAAGCAGTCAGATCGGTGAGGTTCGAAGAGGCCACATATTTCATCGCAGCCAGCGCCAGAGGAAGTCCAACCAATAGATTCACAGTGACATGCGTCGCATACGAGGGCATAGGCAAAGAGTATCATACAAAATATATATGTGTATACTACGATCGAACCCGCTAGGTTCAATAATTAAATATCTGATCTTGTTTTTAACTTCTTCTAAGTTATTATTAGTTTTAGTATAATATGATAATATAACTTTTAATTTGATATTATTATGGCTTCAGTTTCCAGTTATCCCTTTAAAGATGTTTGCCAATTAGTTGCGCAGTTTTCGGCCCCCCTTTCCCCCCTTTCCGAAGCCGACATTCAAGAGATGGTTTTTGCTGCATTGCGAGTCAATGGAGAAGAACTTCAAAAGATTCCAAGAAATAAATGGTCAAATTCACCTCTAAAAAGAGCACTATTAGTGCAGCCGCATCAACGGATGTGGATTTTGATGACCCGTAACAAAAGTGAAGGGGACCGGATCATTTTTAATAAAGGGAGCCTGAAAAAGATCTGTTACTGCGTGGAGGTTTGTCTCCAAAATTTAAAGCGTCCCACCTTGCGTGCGCTCAGTGTGGTTAAAAAAAGTCTCCGAAAAAATAAATCAAGTCATCAGGCGCTGCTGTATCAGGCTCATCTACTGGAAAATATAAAGGGAACCCGTGGAGTTTTAAGGGCTGTTTGCTCGTTGCTAACGAATGAACAAACATATTTAATCACTGATTTGTTTCAGAATACTCTTAAAGATATAGATCGATATAAATTAACATGGGTTCATCGATTGAGTTTAGCGGCTGGGTGTGCGAATGCGGTCGCGGCAATCATTGAAAAGGGGCTTATGCACCGTGATGTGGAGCCCCGGAATTTCTTCGTTAATTTGCCGGGGAGCGATGTGGTCATTGCAGGTTTTGAACGGGCTTGCGACTTTATCAATGATGAGACAATCAGGGGAGAATGGTGCGGGGATATGAAGTGGACCTCTCCTGAAACGGCGAAGTGCCGTATCGAACAATTTAGGGATGCAATCGAGGCTCCTGGCCGCAAAAGAGATCTTTTCTCTCTTGGTTTAGTGATTCACTACCTGATGACTGGATCAGAGCTTCCCTACCAGTCTTTTGATTATTCCATTCTGAAGGCTCAAAAATTTTTAACTGAGTGCGATGATCAGAAAATTCAACGCGAATTCGAACATTTCGATCGTTTGGTACGAAGGATAGATCCTGAAAATAGATTCGTAGATCAATACCCATCTGTCTTGAGGATCATTCAGAATCTGATGAAAGTAAAACCGTCGGAGCGAATGGAAGCTAAAGATGCGGCAAAACAGTTTTCTCTTCTCCTTCAGGAGGCCGAGTATATCAACGCCCCCTACGACGAACCCAACCTTGAATGCGCCGCCAAACGTCATTGTTCGTAAAAAACAAATCAAAAGAACCGAAAAATCGACTCAAACTTGATTCTTAGACACACTCTAAAATCACTGTAGCGGCAATCGGGGCTGTTTCGGCCCGGAGGATGTTCCGATGGAGCGAGACTCCGGCGGCATGTTCGGAGAGGAGGCCGAGCTCCTTCGGAGAAAAGCCGCGCTCGGGGCCAGTGATGAAGACTGCTTTTTTTTGCGGAGTGAGCGGGGGAGCGGTAGGGCGGGTGTCTCCATAGAAATAGGTGTAGGGGGCGCCAAAAAGATCGCGGAGGTGGGAAAACCGTTGAATGGGTGGAAGATCGAGTCTGCCGCATTGCTTCATGGCGGAGATGGTGATGTGGGTGAGCCGTTCGAGC
>CAZIML010000007.1:1442-22636 GCA_964540255.1 uncultured bacterium | reverse complement strand
CCATCATCTCTTGGGCAGCGGCTGCGTCGGGACAAAAAATGGGGCTGGCAACGGTTTTTTCTCTGAGGATTTGGAGATGGGAGAGATCGAGGTTTCGAACGGAGATTCCTCCAACTTCAGATACATAGGCGACACACTCGATTCCAAAGTGGGCGAGGAGTTTTTTCGCAACAGCGCCCGCGGCTACGCGAGCGGCCGTTTCACGGGCCGAAGATCTCCCGCCGCCTCGATAATCAAAAATCCCATACTTTGCGAGATAGGTGAAATTGGCGTGGCCGGGGCGATAGAGCTCCTTAATCGCCTCATATTGAGAGGTGTCTGCATCGCGGTTGCGGATGAAGAGGGCAATGGGGGCTCCGGTGGTCTTCCCTTCAAAGAGCCCAGATAAGATCTCTACCGTGTCCTTTTCAGCGCGGGGCGATGTGTAGAGATTTCTCCCAGGCTGGCGCAATGCGAGCTGTTCGTTGATCTCTTCAGGGGTGATGGAGAGACCCGCGGGACAGCCGTCGATCACAACGCCGATCCCTGCACCATGAGATTCCCCAAATGTGGTGATCCGAAAAATCTGTCCGAAAAAATTAGAGGCCATTTTTAACTCCTTGAAGAACTTCCCAAAAGGTGGGAAAGGTTTTGCTCACCACTTCGGGGTGGCGGATTTGAATGTCAGGCAATCGGAGGGCAGCGATCGCAAACGCCATCGCCATCCTGTGATCGTTGTAGGTATCAATCTGGGCCGGATGAGGAGTTCCGCCATAGATCGTGAGAGTATCGTGGGTATCTTCGGTCCGAATGCCCATTTTGAACAGCTCATTCTTGAGGGCAATGACCCGCTCTGTCTCTTTGACTCTTAAAGAACGGACGCCCGAAATATGGGTAACCCCTTCTGCAAATGCGGCAAGAACCGCCATCGTCATCACTTGATCTGGACAATCCTCCATGTCCACTTCGATTGAGGAAAGATGTTTTCCCTCAATTGTGATGCTGTTGGATTCCCTTCGAACCGGATTGCCCATTTTCTCTAAGATTTCTAAAAACCTTCGGTCGGCCTGGGCCGAATCAGGGTTCAAATTCTCGAGAGTGATCGTCGATTTTGTCAAAACTGCGATGGCAAAAAAGTATCCGGCGCTCGAAAAATCACCTTCAATGAGATATTCTTTCTGGTTTTTTACTTTGTCGCTCCAATCGGCCATGCATGCGCGAGTCATTTCGATGTAGGGTTTCGAAATGAGGGGGCCAGTGGTGTGAATGGTGAGTCCATTCGGAAAATAGGGAGAAATCAGAAGGAGGGCCGAATAAAACTGGCTGCTGATGTCCCCTTTCAACTCAACACTACTTCCAGAGAGGGCGGACGAACAAACGCGCACCGGCAACTCCCCTTCTTGATTGCAATATTCAATCGTTGCGCCAAGGCTCCGAAGGGCGTCGACGAGATCGCGGATCGGTCTTTCGTTGAGCCGGCGGCTCCCTTGGATCGTTTGAACTCCTGGAACGATGCATAGGAGAGCGAGCATGAATCGAACGGTAGTTCCAGAATCATGTGCAAATAGGGAGTACTCTTTCTCTTCAATGGAGCGAATATCCCCATGGACTAAGATCTGATCGGGTTTCGTTTCAATAGGAATGCCTAAACTGCGCAAACAGCCGATCATCGCCAGAGTATCGTCGCTATACAGGGGGTTTTTGAGAAGGACCGAGCCTTCTGTCATGGCGGCCAGGATCAATGCGCGATTGGTATAACTTTTCGAGCCAGGAATGTGAATCTTCACTTCTCCATCCATTCTAATGTGGGTTCTAATTCTGTTTGATCGACGGGGAGGCAGTAGGCTCCATCGAAAGGAAGAGGATGCCCGATCCGATCGATGAGGACAAAGCGGATCTTCCCTTTCTCGTTTTTCTTATCGTGCGCCATGGCAGAGAGGAGGCTCTTTCGACTGTAATTTTTCGGCAAGCGAAGAGAAAATGGGCGGTAAAGTTCTTCAATGCGCTCAAACTCTTCTCGGGGCAAATAGCCTAAACGCATACTCAAATGGGCTTCAGCAAGAGAGCCGATGGCGACCGCTTCTCCGTGGGGGATCTCGTAGTCTGCCACCGCCTCTAGAGCGTGGCCGATCGTGTGGCCGAAATTGAGAATCCGCCTCAAAGAGCGCTCGGTCGGGTCTTGCTCCACCACTCCAATTTTTCCATCGATCGCTCTCTCAATCAGGCGAGGATCATTTCGGTCCATTTCCAAAATCAGTGGATCGCGGATCAATCCCATTTTCAAAATTTCGGCAAGGCCATTTAGCCTCTCTTTTTCAGGGAGTGTTTTCAATAACGAGAGGTCGGCAAAAATCGCTTTCGGAGGATAGATCGTCCCGATCTGGTTTTTTCCATACAAAGTATCGACTCCGGTCTTTCCTCCAATGGCAGCGTCAACGATCGCAAGCAAAGTGGTGGGGATGAGGATGAGGGGAATTCCTCGGAGATAAATCGATGCGGCGAAGGCGGCAAGATCGGTCGTTACCCCTCCTCCCATGGCAATCAGGAGAGTATCCCGGCCGCATCCCATTCGGGAGAGCTGGTCGATCAGCTCCTCGGCTCTTTTTAAGGTTTTCCCTTTTTCACCGCTCGAGATCGAAAGAAGGGTGGCGCCAATTCTTTTGGCAAGATCGACCCCGTACAAATCGCGAATCGTTTCATCGACAACCAAAACGACTCGAAGCGTTCGGCCAAAAGGGAGGAGAAGATCTGGGTGGAGGATTTCAGATCCCAAATACAATTCAGTCGAGGGGCGGATGATTTTTTTTAACATAATCCCATCCAAAAGGCGGTTTGGAGAGCCGCCTGATTGAAAAACATCTCTTCCCCATACACAATTTCACACCCTTTTCTGATCCCCTCTTTCAAAAACTCGGTCTCTTTCGGTGAATAGACAAGATCCATGAGAAGAGCGCCAGGGTGGATCTTTTCGGGGTTGATGGGGAGCGGATCCGATGTAGAATTGATGAGAAGATCATACTCATGGGGAACTTCATCCAATCCTTTTGCCTCGCATCCTAAATCGAGGGCGAGAGCCGCTGCTCGATGGAGGGTTCGATTTAATATGAGAAGCTCCGCTCCCCTTTTTTGGGCTTCAAAAGCAATCGCTCGAGCCGATCCCCCAGCGCCGATAAGAACCATTTTTTTGCCTCGCACATCGATTTTTTTCTCAATCGCGTCCAGCGCTCCTATCCCATCTGTATTCGCGCCGAAGATTTTTCCATTTTTAAAAAGAAGCGTGTTGACGGCGCCGATTTTTTTCGCATCAGAATCGATCTCATCGATGAAAGGAACGATGGCTTCTTTGAGGGGCATCGTCACGCTGAAACCCCGCATTCCGATCGCTTTGGCAAGGGGAATGAATTCCTCCAGCTCTTCGGGCTTGACCTTCATTTTAACGTAAACGGCATTCTTCTTTTGATCGGAAAAGACCTGATTATGATATCGATGGCCGATACTCTTTTCAACAGGATCTCCAATCAGGCCATAAATGGCAGTCTCCTCATTCAAAGAAGAGTAGCAGTAAAGATCGACGAGCTGAGTCAAAGAGAGCTGGCCGGGGGCAGTTCCATTGCTGACGTCGAGGCGCGCATAATCGACTCGATTGCCGGCAACTGGCCCTAATATACGGGCAAACTCCCCTCTTTCTCCCATGCAGATCACACTCACCTTTGGGTGATGCTTGCCGAAAAGGAGCATCCTGAGGGCATCGTTGGTACTGGAGGCAAAGGCGGCTATCTTATAGGTATAGGCCTCATACCGGCTCATCTTTTGATAGATCGCCTCTAAATCGTCTGGAGTCTTTTCAAAGTTGTGATAGGAAAGGATGAATTTCGTCCTCGGGTGGTCTTGGATCGTCTTGTGAAGAAACGAGGGGTCCATATCCAATTCCAGGTCGAAAAAAGGGGGCTCTAAGGCCAAAAGACGCTCGATCAACGCTTCTCTTTCAGCCTCGCTCCCCTCAAATTGCCCCCCTTCCGATTTTTTCCGGAGGGTCAATAAGAGAGGAGCCTCTTTCATCATCATCGCAACATACTCCATATCAATACGTTCGAATAGATCAAGGCGGAGCTCGATCCCAAATCCCTGGGTCGGGATTTCTTCGGGGAGGAGGGGCCTGGCCGCAGAGAGAAACAACATTTTTTACACCTGTGCTTGACGAATATACTGTAATTATGTAACATTACATGTATTAAAGCAAGAGGATTGTATGACCAAGGAATCTGAGGAAGATGGCTGGCGAGGCTTTTTGAGCCTATGCTCTGAGGCAAAAGGGCCTGAGAGGCTGAGTGAGCTTCTCTGGCTATTTTTAACGCCTGAAGAGCGGAAAGATATCGCTACCAGATATTTAATTGTTCGAGAGCTCGTGCGGGGAAAGAAGACGCAGCGGGAAATGGCTAAAGATCTGGGGGTGAGCATCGCTAAGATCACTCGGGGGTCTAATTTTCTTAAAATGATTAGCAACGATTTCAGGAGACTTTTAGAAAACATCTCCTGAAAAAAAGGAGATGTATGAAAAAAGGACTGTTTAGGGAAATCCCCTATGATCAATATACGCCGATCACGGCGTATCACGCTCTTGCGGGCAAAGGGGCCTGCATTCTCGAGTCGTCCCCCCAAAAGGATCGTTATTCATTTGTAGGATTCGATCCGATCGTTTCGATCACTGGGAAAGACGATTATGTCGAAGCTCTCAGAGAACTCAAAAAACAATATCCGATCGAGGCTGACCATCCGCTCGCCCTCTATGCTGGGGCGCCGGTGGGCTATGTGACGTATGATAGGGACTATTTTTTCCAAATCTATCGCTCAGCTGTTTCGTTCGATCACCAAATGGGAAGAGCGGCCCTATTTACGCTTGGGAGCCAAGAGGAGCTCGAGCGCCTTTATCAAAAACTGAGAGAGGGGAAGGCTTTGGATGAGAGCCCGATTGAAATCGGGGAGATTCAAACCGATCGATCGGACGAGGAGTTTGTTGCGATGGTTGAAAGGGCCAAGGAACATCTTCGGGCGGGAGATATTTTTCAAATCGTTCTTTCCCGCACTTTTCAAGCCTCTTTTAAGGGAAACCCATTTCAATTCTACCGCCTCTTAAGACATTTAAGCCCGGCTCCCTATCAATTCTTCTTTGACCTCACCGATTTTGCCATCGCGGGGGCCTCTCCTGAGAAAATCATCTCGGTGCAAGGGAGAGAGATTGAATCGATGCCGATCGCAGGGACTCGAGGGAAGAATGGATCCCCCTTTTCTTTACTCAACGATCCGAAAGAACTCGCCGAGCATGTGATGCTGGTCGATTTGGCTCGGAACGATCTGGGAGCTGTTTCAGTTCCGGGGAGTGTGAAGGTGGCTGAGTTTAAGATCATCCGGGAGTTTTCCCATGTAAATCATATGATCTCTCGGGTCACCTCTCAGTTGGATGAGAGATATGACGCTTTGGATGTTTTGAAAGCCTCTTTTCCCGCGGGGACTTTAACAGGAGCTCCCAAAATCCGGGCGATGGAGTTGATTGAAGAGATTGAGTCTTCAAAGCGAGGGCTTTACGGCGGGGCGATTGTAGCTCTCGATGCGAAGGGGAATTTAGCGAGCTGCATCGCGATTCGGACTGCGGTTCTAAAAGAGGGAACCCTTTTGGTGAGAGCAGGAGCTGGGATCGTCCTCGATTCCGATCCTCTGAAGGAAGCTGCGGAAACTTTTTTAAAAGCAAATACAGTCTTGGAGGTGGCTCATGTTCTTAATCATCGATAATTACGATAGTTTCACCTACAACCTCTATCAATTGATCGCCATCGATCACCGAGAGGTAAAAGTGGTGCGCAACGATGCGATCACCTTGGAAGAGATCGAAAGATTGAATCCGAAGGGGATCATCCTTTCGCCGGGGCCGGGAAGGCCAGAGTCGGCGGGAATTTGCCTTCAAGTGATCCGGAAATTTGGGCCGAAAATCCCCATTTTAGGAGTATGTCTCGGACATCAAGCGATCGGACTTGCCTTTGGAGCCAAAGTGGGGAGATGCTCTCAGGTCATGCATGGAAAAGAGAGTCTGATTTTCCACAATCGGAAGGAGCTCTTCAAGGGGATATCTTTGCCGTTTAGAGGGGGAAGATATCATTCGCTCATTGTTGAACAGGGAAGCGATGAGCTTTTGGTCGATGCTGAAACAGCAGATGGGTTGATCATGGCAATCCGCCATAAACAACATCCGATCTTCGGAGTCCAATTTCACCCCGAGTCGATTTTAACTGCTGAAGGGAAAACGATCATTCAAAACTTTTTGGAGATGTGTCGATGAACTCAATGGAATTATTGATCGAAAAGAAATCGCTCAGCGCTGAAGAGTGTGCGAGGGCGATCGAAGAGATGGTGAACGAGCCGGTGCAGATGGGGGCTTTCCTATCGCTTCTCCGAGCCAAAGGAGAGACGGTTGACGAGATTCTCGGACTTGTCCGGTTCATGAGGAGTCAAATGATCCCGCTGAAGCTCGATAGACCCACTCTCGATATCGTCGGGACGGGAGGTGATCAGGCAGGGACGGTGAACCTTTCGACGGGAGCTGCGCTGATGGCGGCCCGCTGCGGAGTGCCCATCTTGAAACATGGGAACCGTTCGGTTTCATCCCGCTCAGGTTCAGCCGATGTTTTAGAGGCGGCGGGCTACAATATCCATCAAACTCCACAGGAGATTCAAGAGAGTCTCCGAGAGAGCGGATTCGCCTTTTGTTTTGCCCCTGATTACCATCCTTTGATGAAGCAGGTGCGTCCGGTGCGGCAGGCGCTCAAGTTTCCCACCGTTTTCAATTTGATTGGGCCCTTACTCAACCCAGCTGGAACAGAATATCTCCAAATCGGGGTCTACAAGCCAGAGCTTGTGGAAACGATGGCAGAGGTTCTTTTTCGGCTCGGGACGAAACGGTCGCTCGTTTATTGCGGCCATGGAATCGATGAGTTGAGCTGCATCGGGGCGACTGAGGCGATTTTGGTCACTGAAAAGGGGTTGGAGCGGATTGCGATCGATCCTGAAAAATTAGGCCTAAAAAAATGCACTCTTGAGGATTTGAAAGGGGGCGACCCAATGAGCAATGCCGCAGTGTTGAAGGAGCCGCCGGTCCGATTGAGAGACACCCTCCTTTTGAATGTAGCGGTCGCCCTCTTCCTTTATGGACCTGCTCGATCGGTCGAGGAGGGAATTCGGATCGGAAGGAGAAAATTGAGAAAAAGCTTGAAGGAAGCGATTCGGAAAAAGCCGCGCGCCCTCATTGCAGAGATCAAACGGGCCTCTCCATCGAGAGGAAAGATTGGATCGATCCCCGACGTCGCTGCAAGGGCGCAGTTTTTTGAGTCGAGCGGATCGGCTGCAATCTCGGTCCTCACCTCGTCCCGATTTGATGGGAGCCTCGCCGATTTGGAAGAGGTGTCAAAGACTGTTTCGATCCCTATTTTGAGAAAGGATTTCATCACGACAGAGGAAGACTTGAGAGAAACCAACAGCGATGCGGTTCTCTTGATCGTCGCCTATTTAGGAGAGCGGACAAAAGAGATGCTCCGCCTCGCCCGCCAATATGATTTGGAGGCGATTGTTGAAATTCACAATGAAGAGGAGCTTGAAATTGCCCTTGAAGCGAGAGCAGAGATGATCGGAGTCAATCAAAGAAATTTGACTGATTTTTCGATGCATCCAGAAGTGCATCAGCTCGTCCGGAAGATTCCGGAACAGATTGTGAAAATTGGCGAATCGGGCATCCGAACTCCTGCTGATGCAGAGCGTCTCTTCCAGATGGGTTATGACGCCCTACTCGTTGGGGAAGCGCTCACCTTGAATCCACAACTTTGCGAGGAATTATGCTGATAAAAATTTGCGGGTTGATGGACCCAAAAACAGCTCAATTTGCTGTCAAACAAGGAGCCCACTATATCGGGCTTCTTTTCTCAAAAGTCTCATCGAGGGCGATCGATCTTGCAACAGCGAAAGAGATCTCTTCTGCAGTGAGAGAAGCTGGGGGAGAACCGGTCGCTGTATTTGCCGATGAAACCTTTGAGCAAATGGAAATGATCATTCAAGCGCTCGATCTCAAGATCGTGCAGCTGCATGGCGATTTGCCAAGAAGCTCGGCAGACAGGATCTCGGTACAGAAAATCTATGTGGCCGATGGGAAAAAGCTCCCTGCATCGCTTGATCCGAAGAAAGATTTTCTCCTTTTTGAAAATCATTTTGAAGATCCCCAAAATTTTCCCTTTTTTATCGCAGGGGGCCTCAACTCAGACAACGTACGAGACGCCATCGATCGTTTCAAGCCTCATGGAGTCGACGTCTCTCGGGGCGCCCGCGATCCCGAAGCCATTGCATTGTTCATCCAGCAATCGGGCCCGGGCCGTTTTGGGGGGTTTGGAGGGATGTATGTACCCGAATTATTAGCCCATCCACTCAAAGAACTTGAAAGAGCCTTTGAAACGATTTCGATGGATGAAGAGTTTCTTTCCCTTCTGACCCAATATGCGGGGCGCCCAACTCCGATCACAGAAATTGCCCGATTTGCTCAGGCGATTGATGCCCCTCGGATCTTTTTGAAGAGGGAAGATCTTTTGCACACTGGCGCTCACAAGATCAATAACGCCATTGGGCAATGTCTCCTGGCACGGAAGATGGGGAAAACGAGAATCATCGCTGAAACGGGAGCAGGGCAGCATGGAGTGGCAACGGCCACTGCCTGTGCGCTTCTAGGGCTTGAATGTGTCATCTACATGGGAGAGACCGACATTCAGCGGCAAGCTCCGAATGTTTATAAAATGGAGCTTTTGGGAGCTCAAGTCATTTCGGTTTCCCATGGATCTGCCACGCTGAAAGATGCGGTGAATGAGGCTCTTAGGGATTGGGCGGCCAGTTACGAGACGACCCATTATTGCCTTGGGTCGGCTCTTGGGCCTCACCCCTTTCCTGCCATGGTAGCCCACTTTCAAAGCGTCATTGGGAAAGAGGCGAAACAACAGATGCAAGAGCGGGTCGGGAAAGATCCCGATCTTTGCATCGCCTGCGTCGGAGGAGGATCGAATGCGATTGGATTATTTGCCTCATTTTTGAATGAGCCCTCTGTCCGGTTGGTGGGAGTGGAGGCAGCAGGAGCGGCCCGTTTCAAAGAGGGAACGCCAGGCATCTTGCATGGAACCTATTCCTACTTGCTTCAAGACGAACATGGGCAAGTGGCAAAGACCCATTCGATTTCAGCTGGCCTTGATTATCCGGGGGTGGGCCCTCAACATGCCGCACTCCATCAATCGGGAAGAGTTTCCTACGACATTTGCAATGACGAAGAGGCATTAGCCGCATTCCACCTTTTAGCAAAAACTGAAGGGATCATTCCGGCCCTTGAATCATCTCATGCACTAGGCTATCTCGCCCGCATTGCCTCTACGCTGCCTAAAGAGGCTATTGTATTAGTGAACCTATCAGGAAGAGGAGACAAAGATGTCGCGCATATCCAAAGCCTTTGCAAATAAGCAAGCATTCATCGGTTATTTAACCGCCGGCGATGCCACTAAAGACCGTTTTTTATCCCTCATTCAGATGGGAGTGAATATTTTAGAGATCGGCATTCCATTTTCCGATCCAGTCGCGGACGGTCCCGTGATTCAAAAAGCGATGCAGAGAGCTCTTGAGCGGGGGATGACTCCCACAAAAGCCCTCCAACTTGTTGCGGAGCTTCGGAAAGAGACTGAAGCGGCCCTTCTTCTCTTTACCTACTTCAATCCGATTCAGAAGAATTTGAAGCGGTTTTTGGAAGAGGCCAAAGAAGCGGGCGCCGACGGAGTGTTGGTCGTCGATCTTCCCTTGGAAGAATCGCCGCTCTATCTTCTTCACTGTAAAAACCTAAATCTCTCCCCGATTTTTGTGATTGCTCCATCCACTCCACCTGAGAGGATCCGAGCGATCTGCAAAGTCGCCGAAGGGTTTATTTATTATGCGTGCCGGAAAGGGACTACCGGAGCGAGGAGCTCCCTTCCCGACGATTTAGCTCAAAAAGTCGGCCAGATTCGATCTCACACCCATCTCCCTATTGCCGTAGGATTTGGCATTTCGAGTAGAGAGACGGCCGATGAAGTATTAAAAATCGCCGACGGTTTTGTCGTTGGCTCCCATTTTGTAGAAGGAAAAAATTTATGATTTTGGAATTAAAACCAGAGACAGATGAACTTGCGTTCATCCACCGCCTAGAACGGATGGGATTTCAAGCCATTCCGCAGGGAAACCGCCGCCTCAATATTGTGAGGGGCGTCGACAAACTCGTTGAGCCCGCCTTGTTTATGGCTCTTCCTGAAGTTCAAGCCGTTCTTCCCTTGAAAGAAAAATTCAAGCTTGCCAGTTTAGCGGCTCAAAAGAAAACGATCATTGAGTTGAAGGGGAAAACGATTGGGGGCGATGAGCTTTTTGTCATTGCTGGCCCCTGTTCGATTGAGTCGAAGGAGCAAATGGAGGAGTGTGCCCGAATCGCCCATGAAAATGGGGCTCATTCGCTCCGTGGGGGTGCTTTTAAGCCTCGCACCTCTCCCTATGAATTTCAGGGGCTTGGGGAAGAAGGGTTGAAGATTTTGCAAGCCGCAGGGATGAAATACGATCTTCTCACCATTTCTGAGGTGATGGACAGCTCTCAAATTGATTTGGTCGCAAGCTACATTGATATTTTGCAAATAGGGGCCCGGAACATGCACAATTTTTCCCTATTGAAGCAGCTTGGGCGTGTGAAGAATCCGATTTTGCTCAAACGGGGCTTTGCCGCCACCTATCAAGACCTCCTTCTTGCTGCGGAGTACATCATGAGCAGCGGCAATCCGAATGTGATTTTATGCGAAAGGGGGATTCGGACTTTTGAGACCTACACGAGGAATACCCTAGATCTCAACGCCGTTCCTGCGTTGAGGGAGTTGACCCATCTGCCCATTCTCGTCGATCCGAGTCATGGAACAGGGCGCCGCTCCTTCGTACTTCCGATGGCCCGAGCCTCTGTCGCAGCCGGCGCTGATGGGATTACAGTGGAGATGCATCCGGATCCGGACAAAGCCTATACGGATGCGGCTCAGACGATTGGACCGGAAGCCTTTGCTCAGATGATGAAAGAAACTCGGTTGATTCACCGCTGCATGCGTACCGGCCAGTGACATTCGTCCCCGGTAGGAACCCCTCGCGCTTGTTTGCTTCGCAAACAAGTCTTCCCCTCCCCTGCGGGGTGCACCCTGGGCGGCGATTCGTCCCCGGTAGGAATCGAACCTACATCTGAAGCTCCGGAGGCTTCCACTCTATCCATTGAGCTACGAGAACGTAAAAAGGATGGCAACGGATTATACTGAAAGGCTTGCTAAAGAGCAAGCCTGATTGAAAAACTTCAGTCTAGCAGAAGAGGACGATGGATAAAATAGCCAGTTGATACTCCTCCCCCATTGTGATCTTCAACGCGTTCATGCTGGATTTCTGTCAGAATTTCGACCTTTGGAGCTGGAAGAATTTTCAACATCGCATTCTCTTCTGGCATTCGGAACACAAATTCCGTTTGCGGCCCCTCGAGCCATGTACCGTGAATCCAACCTTTCTGAATCTTCGTAATCGTAGCTAAAAAGTGCCATTTTTCTTGATGAACTAAATATGTTCCCCCCACGACAATCTGAGGCTTTAATTGAGAAAAATGGGTGAATACACGTTTTCCATCATTCATAATGATTTCGACTGACTCTCTTGTTGCAACCGATAATGTGATGCCCTTTTTTTGAGCGTACTTAACTTTTGTTCCCTGTTTCAAATATCGATTGAATATTCTTGCCCTGAATTCTCCACTTGAATCTCTTTGAGAAAATCTGCCTCTAGAGTGTCTGATGGGCCCTAAACTAGACTCTTCTTCCTCTACCCCGCCTTGAGAATAAAAATCATGCTCAGGACTGCTTGGGTAATTATTTTCAATAATTGACATAATATCTCCTATTTTTTCAACAAATTATAAATAAAATTATATATACAAATCAACAAGACATAAAAAAATCAATCCCGAAATTGAAAGACCTATTTCTGACTAAATAAATAGGCGATTCTTCCCCTTCGGTTCCATGCGTCGATGAAATCGGACGTGGGGTAGGAGACGCGGGTTTCTGAGTCTTGGGGGAAGCGGGGGTCCATGCAGATCACCCTCTCCTCTCCCCTATCGTAGCCGATCACGGCCAGCAAATGGCCGTGGGCATAGGGAGCTGCGCTGCCGGTGAGAGGACCTCGGACGCTGACGATCACGGGAGTTCCTCTTTGGATATAGGGATAGATTTCATCAAGGCCGCTAAGCCGCTCGACCCAGCAGTGCCACTTTGGCCCCAGCTGAGAAGAGGCTTCAGCCACATTGAGGACCCAGTTCCCATAGATGTCAAAACCTCGATCTCTCACCCGTTCGGCAATGATGGCCGGATCTAGCTTTTTGTCATGGGAGAGGTGGCGGATCACAGCGGTAATTGATGTGGGAGAGCAGAGATCTTGATGTCGTTCGTGTTGGATCGCCATTTGAGAAAGTCCCTCGATGGGAATCAAACAGGACTCATGAGAAACATTCGCTAAACTCGCCTCACCATTCGTATAGACATGAAGGGCATGAATTTGGTCAATCTTTCCATCTCCCTCGCTCTCAATCTTGACGCAAAAACCGGTCGCCCTCTTCCCTCCGACCACCTCAAGAGTATCTTGATAGACTCTGACAAAAGCTTCTTTAGGTTCATTGGAGAAGCTCGATTGTCCCTCGCTCCCCCATTCGGCGTAGGGAAGCCAAGGAGACCAATCTTCCATTTTCACGCGGACGTAGAAGAGAAACTTCCCTTTTTTTGGCCGCCTTCCGTTCCAAGAAAAGATCCATTCATTGAATGGGGAAAGTCCCTCTTCTATCCACTCATCTCGAACATTGAATTGATGAATCATCCCACTTCTGCATATTCTTGCTGCACTTTCATACTTCAGCGTTCAGCCTTCAGCCTTCAGCGTTCCTATAGACCAGTCCTTTCCCTGGATCGAGGGTCACCTTTTCTCCTTCTTTGAGGATCAACATGGCGCCATCGGCCCGGCTCATGGCGGAGATATTGTAGGTTTTGGCGATGAGGGAAACATATTTTTCCGAGGCGGTGTCCCCAATATAGTTTTGGAGAATGACCCCTGCGGCGTGTTGGAGGGCGGGGAGAAAGGTGTTGTCGCAGTGAGAGATGACGGCAATGCAGCCTTCAAGCGTTTCGGGAGGGTGGGACTCTGGAGAGAGGACGAAGACTACGGGTCCGGAGATGATCGGGCCCAATCCTTTGTGTCCTCGGACGAGCACTTCACCTATATTTTCCACCATCATCATATTGGTGCTCCCCTTCTGCCCGTACTGAGCGCCGGAGGTGACGACCACTGTGTCTCCGAAAGAGATGAGCCCTTGGGCAAGAGCGAAGGAGCTCGCCGAAGAGAAGGCCTCTTTCGTGTTTTTGCACTCTTCCTCATAAACAGGAATCACCCCCCACTCGATCGCCAGTTGATGGTAGGTCTTCATCGATGGGGTGACTGCGATGATCGGCATTTCAGGGCGTAGGCGGGAGACACGACGGGCCGTTTGCCCGGTTGTACTGAGGGCAAAAATCGTTTTTGAATTGGCGCTATAGGCAGTCTTCACGGCGGCGAGGGAGACAGCCGATGAAACATCATGGTAATCGCGGAGGGAATGTTGTTCAAAAAATCGATGGTAATTGAAATCGGCCTCGGCCTCATAGACGATGCTTTTCATCCGGCGGACGGTCTCGACCGCATATTTGCCGACAGCCGTCTCCCCCGAGAGCATGACGCACGAAGTGGAGTCGTAAATGGCGTTGGCAACATCGGACACTTCGGCCCTTGTCGGTCTTGGGTTGGTGATCATCGATTCGAGCATTTGGGTCGCAGTGATCACCGGTTTACAGGCGAGCAAACATTTGCGGATCATCATTTTTTGGAGCTTTGGGACGAGGGCTAAATCGACCTCTACTCCGAGATCGCCGCGGGCGACCATGATTCCGTCGGCGGCTTGGACGATGCTGTCAAAATTGTCCACTCCTTGGGTGCTTTCAATTTTTGCGATCACCTGAATGTTGGGCTTCCCTTCCAGGGAAAGGAGCTGCTTGATGGTCAAAACATGGTGAGCTGATCGGATGAAGGAGGCGGCGATGAAATCAACGTCGTGTTTGCAGCCAAATTTCAAATCGTGGATATCTCCCTCGGTGAGGGCGGGCAGAGGAATTTGAGCCCCCGGGATATTCACCCCTTTGCCACTTTTTAATAGGCCCGGGTTGAGGATCTCGATCACAACGCCATGGGTCCCCTTCTCGACCACTTTCGAGGTGATGTACCCATCATCGAATAATACTTTTGTTCCAACTGACAAAATGTCAAAAATTTCTGGGGGTTCGACCTGGAGATCTTTGGGGATATTGAGGAGTTGTCCTGCTTTGAGGGTGATGCAATCGCCCGGGAGTTTGCCTACCCTCATTTTGGGGCCGTGGGTGTCGAGCATAATAGCGAGGGGGACCCCTTTTTCGGCCCGCGCTCTTTTCAAATTATTGACATTGACCAGGTGCTCTTCATGAGTTCCGTGGCTGAAATTGAGGCGGGCGACATTCATCCCGGCATCGATGAGCTCGAGCATCTTCTCGTAGGAAGAAACGGCAGGGCCGATTGTACAGACAATTTTAGTACGGGTGAACATGTTTTGATGTTATCAGAAAAGGGAGATTTTTGGATGAGAGATCTTCGGTTCCCGCTAGAAGGAGGGGGTGTCGGGGGCATTGCCAGTGAAAATGATCCGTCCCAGGATCACCAAACTGAAGAGCAAGAGCAAAGCGGGAAGCATCGCTCCTCCCGGTATCACCTCTCCATATGCCATGTCGATACTATGTAAAGCGGTCCACGCATGGAGCAGTCTCGCTGGAAGATACTTCATGAGCGGAAGGCGAACTCCCGCTTCAATCAACATTTGAACCTTTTCCGTTTCCCCATCTTTCAACGCAATCGAGAGGGCGTGTTGGCGAGTGATGTTCCTAGCCTGCTGAAAACGGGGCGACTCGATGAGAATTCGTAAAATTTTTTCCGAAATCTTGGGGGAAGGGACTGAGCTCCGATGCCACCAGTCAAATGGCCCGGAGGGACCTTCTTTTGCAGCAGCGCCCCAGAGCGCCATTTGAAAGCCCCTCTCTGAAAGTTGCGCAACCCCGAGGGCATCCACAAGATCTTTAATGACATTTAAGCGGAGGTTAAACAATGCGTAATCGAGAGTATCACGGCAAGCATCCTCTCTGATTTCAGCAAATCGACGCGACCGAATCAATACATTCATCGCCTTTGAGTGTTTATTTGCAGCGGCGCGTAATAGGGCAGCTCCAAGATTAGAGACGGGGATGTCATTGAATCGATTCGATTCGATGAGGAGAGCCATAATTTCATCGTTGCCGTTTTGAGCAGCTGTTGAGAGCGCATAACCAAGGAGACGATTCGAGATCCCAGCAAACTGAGGAGATCTAAGCACTTCGCGAAATCGTTCTATGTGCCCAGCGGATGCTGCCGCCCAAAGCGCCAGGGAAGGTTTATTCAGCAGGATCTGAGGGAATCTCGGAGATGATATAAATGCATGAAGCAACTCTGGAAAGTTTCTCGCCCACGCCAACTCCATACGATCGCTTATTTGATCCCACGGCAGCCCTACTAAAAGAGCCGCTTCCGCTGGAATCTCATCGACATTGATTTCACTCAATGCCAATCCAGTAATTCCTCTTACAATGTCGGGATTTGCCCGCATCCAGGCCCGAATTTCCCGAGCGATTTCTCTTGGATTGAGCGCTGGAGGGAGGCTCCTACAAAATTGGGTGATCTCAGGACAAAATGGCCCCAGACTCTCGGCAAATGAGATGAGATTTCCTGCTCGGATTTGATTGATCTCTTCCGCAGCTCTATTCTTATCCCCATTCGTAAGTTCTTTTCCGCTGAGGAATCTGTATACATACTTTGCACGACCTCTTAAACGGAAGCCCCAAGTCCCGGCCCAAAGGGCCCGACCCACCTGCCGAGTGACCCATCGAAAAGAACTCTTGTCCGATATTCTTGGGTGCTCCCGCCGAAGCTGATCTACGGCTCTTCGAAAAATATTTCCTTCAGGCAACGACTCCCATTCTCTGAGCACCACAGATTGAGCCATTTGATTACATCGGTTGAACTCTTGGCAAACGAGCGGGTGTTCCTCTTTGGGATCCAAAAAAGTCAAAACATTGGTCAAAACATCCGAAGAAATATCTCTAATCGACATATTTTTTACTTCCTTTTAATCATTAAACCGAGTGCCGGCCATGATCTTTAACGCTGTTGCCCCAATCATCACTCCAAGCTGCGCAAAAAGGGCAATCACAAGCAAACAGACAGTCTTATCCCCTGTCGGCAACCTTCTCCACTCAGTGCTCACTCGATTCGTCAATACCGGAATAAAAATCCCCTTATGGATGAGTCTCGCTGGAAGGTACTCCATGAACGGAAGGCGAACTCCCGCATCCGTCAACATTTGCGCCTTCTCGGTTTCCCCAGCTTTCAACGCAATGGCAAGGGCGTGTTGACGAGTGATGTTCCTAGCCTGCTGAAAACGGGGCGATCGGATGAGGATCGGTAAGATTCTTCGAGAAATTTCGGGGCGGTTGATGCGGTAAGGGGGGTGAGGGATCAAATCGGCAAATGGCCCAGATGGACCCTCGGAGCCAGCAGCAGCCGAGAGAGCTCCCTCGAAATCAGCTTCTGAAAATTGTTCAAGCCCCAGGGCATCGACCAGATCTTTGATCAAATTCAGGCGGAGGCTATACAATGCGATTTGGAATGTATCCGCCCAACCATAACGACTGATTTCCTGAGACCGAACCGATCTGATGAGGACATTCATCGCAATGGAGTGTTCATTCTGAACAGCGCGCCTCAAGGCCTCAGCAAGATGCGAAACATGGATGTGAGGGAATCGCTCCGATTGAACGATGAGAGTCATGATTTCATCGCAGCCTGCGGCTGCAGCGAAAGTTAAAACAGAACCCAGGCCCCCATTCGAAACCAAGTCAGACTGAGGAGAGTGAAACGCTGCCCGAAATCGTCCTAAATGTCCGGCGAATGCCGCCGCTTGAAGAGCTAGCAAAGGATCGTTCTCCAAGATCTCACGAAATCTTGAAGAAGAGACGAAAGCATGAACCAATTCAGAGTAACCCTGTTCCATCGCCGCTTGAATACACAACTGCACTTCATTCAATGGAAGCCCTCCTAAGAGAGCCGCTTCTGCCGGAATCTGTTGAACATCTTCCAAACGGAACTCGGGAATTCCATTGATATCGGTCATTTCGTTGAGAATGTCTCGATTGCTGTTCATCCACTTCCGAATTTCCCGGGCCTCTTCCCTCGAATTGAGCGTCGAAGGGAGGAGCTCACGAAATCCGGCGAGCTGAGGACACAATGGCCAAAGTCCCGCGGGCCAAACTCCTTCCCCACACAATCCTTGAGTCATCAAGAGGAGCTTTTCAGCCCGGATTTGATTGAGCTTATCGGCACCCGCATTCTTGCCTTGATCCGAAACTTCTCTTCCTCGGAGATGCGCGACTGCACGGTTTGCCTCATCTCTCGGAAGGTGACTTTTAATTCCGAGCCAAAGAGACCGATCGACCTGCCGAGTGATCCTTTGAAAAACCCACTCTGGCGACATTCTTGGGTACTTCAACCGGTTTTGCTCAAGGGCCTTGCGAAAAATGTTCTCTGGCGGCAATTTCCCCCATGCTCGAAGAAACCTACGTTGAACTATTTGATTGCATTTATGGAACTCTTTAGAAACAAGCGGGTGTTCCTCTTTGGGATCCAAAAAAGTCAAAACATGGGTCAAAACATCCGAAGAAATATCCCTAATCGACACAGCTATACCTAAATTTTTATTTTTATAAATTAATTATATACACATTAAAAATAGAACAAAACAGAAACCAATCTCGATAATATAAAAGTGAATTATCTCTTTATTTGAGAGACGACCCACTGGTAGGTGGACCAGGTACCGACGACGGTGACTAGGGTGTAGATGGCTATGTTGATCGCTTTGGCGAATCTTTGAACATAAGAGTCGATCTGATCGGCTTTACGGGCGAGTGAATCATATCCCTTTTTTTTCCCGATGTGGCTGGCCAGGGCAAAAAGGGTTGGAGTCAAAACGAGAACGTGTCCGAAAACGACTGTCAGAAGGGGAATTGAGGTGGTGGGAAAGAGCCAGAAAGCGCCGATCGAGAGGAAGATGGCGGCGACGAAATTTTCGACTGTTTTTGCCGCCACTACGATTGCGGTTCCCACTGGCCGTCCATCGAATTTCTTGCCGGCAGCCTGGGCGGTTGCGGCCGATGCGCCGACGGTTGCGACTGGGGCCATTCGGGAGAGGATGAACGCGGCGATTGACATGAAGATTTCGGTTTTTAAAGTTTATTCAAGCAATCGAATAGTACACAAAACAAACAATTAAAAACATTAAAAAGTAAAATTGAAAAATAAAATTTTCAAATTGTATAGCAAAATAAGCGTGAATATAAAAGCTCCATGGAGGTGACGCTTGGTTAACCACGGAGACACGGAGTAGAGGAGATCGCACAGAGAGAGAGAGAGGAAGAAGGAGGTTCGGAGGGAGAAGGTTGCTCCTCCCGCCGTCGGACCTCCCCCGAAACGGGGCCCCTGTGGTCAGCGGCGCCGCGACTCCACTTTCGTTCACTTCTTTTCCCCGCGGGAATGTCTTACAAAGAAACTCTTTTGATCCCTTGTACGAGAACTGGAACGTTGAAGTTAAGAAGAAGCCCTGTTTTTTTATTGAGCAGCCAATGTCTATGGACCTCGATAGCAGCACCAATGACGAATTCTGAAATCATGCTAAAGATGATACAACATTTTTTACGCGAGGAAAAGAAATGAATGAAATGGAGTCGCGGCGCCGCTGACCACAGGGGCCCCGTTTCGGGGGAGGTCCGACGGCGGGAGGAGCAACCTTCTCCCTCCGAACCTCCTTCTTCCTCTCTCTCTGTGCGATCTCCTCTACTCCGTGTCTCCGTGGTTAACCGAGCGTCACCCCCATGGAATTATTTTCTGAAGAGAAAAGAAAAGAAGCGGTCTGGTAGAATGGCTCTCTTATGCAAAAGCAGTCGATCGTTTTGAAGAATGTCAGGGTTCACAACTTGAAGGGGGTGGACTTAGAGCTGGAACCGGGAGAACTGGTGGTCTTCACTGGGGTTTCAGGGTCGGGCAAATCGTCGCTGGCTTTCGATACGATCTACGTAGAGGGGCAGAGGCGCTACATTGAGTCGCTCTCCCATCAAGCGCGCCGGTTTCTAGGGGATCTTCCAAAACCCGATGCCGAGAGCATCTCTGGGATCGCGCCGACGATTGCGATTGAGCAGAAAACAGCGGGGCGCACTCCCCGCTCCACCGTCGGGACGATGACCGGCATCTACGACTTCTTCCGAGTTCTCTTTGCCCGAATCGGAATCCCCCACTGTCCTGTGAGCGGCGAGCCAGTCGCAGCCCAAAGCCGGGAGAAAATCATCGCCCAAGTGCAAAATTTGCCAGAAAACTCCAAGATTGTGATCTTGGCTCCCTATGCAAGGGGGCAAAAAGGGGAATTCAAAGAGGAATTTGCTGAACTTTTGAGCAAAGGGTTCATGCGCTTGAAAGTCGATGGGGCGTGGATCGACTTGAGCGAAGAGATCGTCCTCGATCCCAAAATCGCCCATGATGTCGATATCGTCATCGATCGGATTGTCGTGGGCAAAGAGAATCAGTCGAGGATCGCCGAGAGTGTCAACCAGGCTCTTGAGATTGGAAAAGGGTTTTTCAGCATTGATGATGTCGTTTACTCTCAGTTTGCCCACTCGGTGAAATCGGGCCTCTCTTATGGGCCGCTGGAGCCGCATGACTTTTCATTCAACCACCCGACCGGGATGTGCCCCGATTGCCATGGCCTGGGAGTGAGCTCCGAGTTTGATTTGAACAAAGTGATCGATCCAAATTTGAGCATCAGCGAAGATTGCTGTTCGATTGCAAGCTCCTACGGAACGGTGCGCTACGGGAACATCTACAACAACCTAGCCAAACTCTACAAATTCAATATCAAAACCCCTTGGAAAGATCTCCCTCAAAGAGCCAAAGAGGCGTTTTTAAATGGGATCGAGCAGAAGTGGACGAGAATGTATTTTGTCCATCCGATGAAAGGGACTCGCTGGTACGAATATGTCCAGTGGAAAGGGGTTTTGCGCGAGGCAAAAGAGCGGCTCATCGCGGCAAAGAGCGATCTCTACCGGAAAAAGATGGGAGAGCTGATGAAGGAGGGGGTCTGCTCAAGCTGCGGCGGAGCGAGGATCAAACCCTATCCGGCAGCCACCCGTTTAGGTGGAAAAAAAATCGGGGAGCTCGCCGCGATGCCCCTTTCTGATTGCTTGGAGTTCTTCGAAACGCTTCACCTGACGCCGCTGGAACTCAAAATCGGCGAAGAATTGATCAAAGAGACCAAAGAGCGGCTCCAATTTTTGATCGATGTGGGCCTCTCGTATCTTTCGCTCGATCGCACTTCGCCGACCTTAAGCGGCGGAGAGGCGCAGCGGGTGAGGCTCGCCTCCCAAATCGGGGCGGGACTTGTTGGAGCGATTTATGTCCTCGATGAGCCATCGATCGGCCTCCATCCGATCGACCATCACAAACTGATCGATACGCTGAAAGCGCTCCGCGACCAGGGAAATACAGTTCTTGTGGTCGAGCACGATCTCGACACAATGCGCGCTGCCGATCGGATCGTCGATGTGGGTCCTGGAGCGGGGCAGCATGGAGGAGAAATCCTCGAGCTCGACGATCCTCGCTCGATCACAGGAGGCTATCTCTCGGGAAGACTCAAAATCGAGCCGCCGAAAAAGAAAAGAAAAGGAGAGGGAAAACTGATCCTCTCCAACGCCACGCAAAACAATTTGAAAAATATCTCGGTCTCATTCCCTTTAGGGGTTTTTATTTGCGTCACAGGCGTTTCGGGCTCTGGAAAATCCTCTCTCATCTCCGACACTCTTGTCCCTGCGATCCAAAACCGCTCTCCGAATTTAAAAGGGATCGAGCTGATCGACAAAATGATCGAAGTGGATCAA
>CAZIML010000007.1:0-1432 GCA_964540255.1 uncultured bacterium | reverse complement strand
AATCGCCCATCGGAAGAACTCCCCGCTCGAATGCGGCCACCTACATTAAACTCTTCGATGAGATTCGCGATCTGTTCACCGAGCTTCCCGAGAGTAAACTCCGCGGATTTACCGCAGGCCATTTCAGCTTTAACGTGAAAGAGGGCTCGTGCACTTATTGCGGCGGCCTTGGACAGACGAAAATCGATATGGATTTCATGGAGGATGCTTGGGTCGATTGCCCCCAATGCAAAGGGAAAAGATTTGAGCCGGAGATCCTCGCTGTCAAATTCAAAGGGAAATCGATTCATGACATTCTAGAAACCGACGTGGAGCATGCTCTCATCCTTTTTGAAGCGCTCCCCTCGATCCGGCGCAAGCTCGAAGTGCTCAGCCTGGTCGGCCTCGATTACCTCACCCTCGGTCAGCCGTCGACCACTCTCTCAGGGGGCGAGGCGCAAAGGATCAAGCTCGCTAAGGAACTCGTCCGCCCATCGACTGGAAAAACTCTCTACATTCTCGATGAGCCGACCACAGGACTCCACTTCCACGACATCCAAAAGCTGATCGCGATCCTGCAGCAGCTCGTCGACAAGGGGAACACCGTCCTTGTGATCGAACACAACATGGACCTTGTCAAATGCGCCGACTGGGTGATCGACATGGGACCCGGAGCTGGAATCGATGGAGGAAGATTGATCGGAGAAGGAACTCCCGAGAAAATCAGCAAAATGGAGAGCCCCACTGCCCTCGCCCTTCGAGGCCTCGCCCCCACTTCGAAAACAAAATCGAAACTCGAGGTGATCCAAGATCTCACCGTAGTGGGGGCCTCCCAAAATAATCTCCGGAACGTCTCAGTTAAAATCCCGCGCGGCAAAATCACCCTTTTCACAGGCCCCTCAGGATCGGGCAAATCTTCCCTTGCCTTTGAAACTCTCTATGCCGAGGGGCAAAGACGCTATACCGAAACACTCCCCTCCTATTCGCGCGCCCTTGTTAAGCAACTGCCGAAACCGAAAGTGGAGCGGATTGAAGGGCTCTCCCCTTCGATTGCTCTGGAGCAAAAAACAGGAGGGCTCAACCCTCGGAGCACTGTCGGCACGATCACTGAAGTGTACGACCTTCTCCGGGTCCTCTATGCCCATTTGGGAACTCCTCACGATCCCGAGACGGGAAAAGCGATTGAAAATATTACCAAAGAGAAAATCGTCTCCCACATTTTAGCTCTCCCGCTCGGTGAAAAAATCCAAATTCTCTCCGACATCGTCTTCGAGAAAAAAGAGACTTTTGAACAGTTGATTGAGCGGCTGAACCGAGAGGGTTTTTTACGGATCCGCCTCAACGGAAAAATCTACGAGCTCGATGAGCCGATCTCCTACAATCAGTTTCGGAAAAATGAGCTTCACCTCGTCGTCGATCGCCTTGTCGTCGATCCGAAAAATGAAAAACGGCT
>CAZIML010000006.1:0-23148 GCA_964540255.1 uncultured bacterium | reverse complement strand
AGCGAAAAACAAAAACTCCAGTGGATCGCTAATCGAAACGATCGGATGAAGGAGTTGGGGGAAATCGCTGCGACTGTGGCCCACGAAATTAGAAACCCCTTGGGGGGAATCAGGGGCTATGCCTCTCTATTATATCGCGATTTAGAGGGGGAAAAACATCTCCAGGAAATGGCGGGGACTATCATCGAGGGGACCAAATCGCTCGAAAAAGTCGTAAGCGCGGTCCTCCATTACTCAAAACCAATCCAAATCGAACCTCAAACTCTCGATGTGGGGGCTTTTTTAAAACAGGTGGCCAAGTTCATCAAGGTGGATCCGGCATTCCCCCCTCAAGTGAAACTGGCGCTCCATATTCCCGACGCCCCATTACTGGCCCCGATCGATCCTGAGGCGCTCAAGTCGGCTCTTTTGAATCTGATTTTCAATGCGTTCCATGCGATGGCAAATGGGGGGGTGCTGACCCTCTCTGTCCTCAAAATGGAAACCTGCTGCCAAATCGCTGTTTCCGATACCGGGGTCGGAATGGAAGAAGAACAACTGAAAAACCTTTTCTCTCCTTTCTTCACAACCAAACAAAAGGGAAATGGGCTGGGGCTCGTCGAAACGCAAAAAATCATCCAAGCTCACTTTGGGGCGATCGATGTTCGCTCACAAATCGGAAAAGGGACCACATTTACACTCACGTTGCCGCTAAAAAGGTAGAATATGATTGAAAAAGTACTCGTTGTCGATGACGAACCGCTGATGCTCCGCTTCATTGCCGAAGTGTTGAAACGGCAAGGGAAAGAGGTGACGCTCGCTCAAAATGGCGAAGAGGCGATCCGGATCCTCGAGACTGAAACTTTTGATTTAGTGATTTCTGATATGAAAATGGGGAAACTCTCGGGTCTTGATGTCCTAAAAGGGGTGAAAAAAAACTCCCCTGGGACTCTTGTAATTTTAGCAACGGCTCACGGAACAATCGAGTCTGCTGTCGAGGCGATGAAGCTGGGGGCGTTCAACTACTTGATCAAACCTTTCTCCCCCGAGTCGCTCGAGGGGATCTTGGAAAAAGGGGAAGAGCATCTTCGCCTGGTGAAGGAAAATAAGTTTTATCGGGATGATGCAAAACAGCCCCGCCTTGTAGCTCAAAGCGCTCCGATGAAGAAAATCATGCACGATTTAGAAAAAATCGCTAAATCAAATGCCAGTGTCTTCATCACGGGCGAGTCGGGAACAGGGAAAGAGGTGATCGCAGGAGCGATCCATGAGCTCTCGGCCCGATCGGCATATCCTTTCGTCAAAGTGAATTGCGCCGCCATCCCTGAAACTCTCCTCGAGTCGGAGTTTTTTGGCCACGAGCGGGGCTCATTCACTGGGGCCCATGCGAGAAAAATCGGCCGTTTCGAGCTGGCAGACAAGGGGACGCTTCTCCTCGATGAAGTGACCGAAATTCCCCTGGTTTTGCAACCAAAACTGCTCCGCGCCATTCAAGAACAGGAATTCGAACGGGTCGGAGGGACCAAGCCGATCAAAGTGAACCTCCGCTTCCTCGCGACTTCAAACCGAAATATGTCCGAGGCGATCGAATCCAAAATCTTCCGCGAAGATCTCTTCTACCGCCTGAATGTGGTTCCAATCCAAATTCCCCCTTTGCGCGAACGGAGAGAAGATCTTTTGCCGCTGGCTCAATTCTTTCTCGAAAAATTTTGCAAAGAAAATCACAAGCCGATGAAAACGCTCACCGAGCGGGCCGCTCAAAAACTCCTCAATTATCCTTGGCCAGGGAATGTCCGCGAGCTTGCAAACATCATCGAAAGAACAGTCGTCCTCGATTTTGACCCTGTCATCGATGGGGAACATCTCTATCTCGATTCTTCGGTACAGTCAGCTCCAAAAGAGTTTAAGAGGGGGCTTACCCTCCACGAGGTGGAAAAGCAGTTCATTCTCGAAACGCTCGAAGCCCATTCCCAAAACAGGACCAAAACCGCCTCGAGTTTGGGAATCAGCGTCCGCACCCTCCGCAATAAGCTACACGAGTATGGAGAAATCGCCGATCCAAGCTAAAAAATAGCGCTATACATAATCTAGATCTGGATGAGATAATGTTCGCTTCGAATTTCAAAAAGAGATGATTATGGCAAATCCAGTGAGCGGAAGATCCCTTCCAAATTATTTAATTCCCCACACTCATCCGGGGATATTCATGCCACCCAATCTCTTGGAAATCGCTCAGAGAAACACCGACCCAAATTTGGCTCCGAAGAAGAGTATAGAAACGCACATCCGATTCATGCGCAAGCATTGTGTTGTCGTCGATGAACACCCGGAAATCGTTGGATGCGAATCTTCTTCCGGTCAACAATTGGCCCAGAGTACGCTGAATCGGTTCATGAGCGACCCTAATTTTCAGATTGAAAAAATTCCAAACTCCTATTTAAGAGGAATTTTGTTGCTTCTATCCTCGCAGATCACATTGTCACAGAACCAATCGTTCCGGACAGTCAATGTCTCAATCTATAGAGCGCCAGGTATCGGCGAGCTCTTTGAAAATCGGGAAAAATTTGTCGCTTATCTTCAAAAGAATGATCCCGAGAACCTCGACTGCTTTCTTCGATGCGCAAAAAATGAATTTCCCCAATTCCTTCAGGAAGTTCAAAACAATCCTTTCGAAGATCCCATTTCTGAAAGCAGAGTGTTATCCCCTGAGTCCAAAAAATTCCTGAAATCGTATTTTGATCAAACCATCGATCCGCGCTTTATCGAATCGAAAATGGATCAATTTTTCACTGAATTAAAAAAGAAAATAATCGCTCAAGAGTCCCCCATCGAAATCGCTGCATTCGCCCATATGCGGATCGTTAAATTGCACCCTTTTACGAATGGAAACGGAAGGACAGCCCGTTTATTCATGAACTTGCTTTTACAGCAATTTGGACATCCTCCTATCTATTTCTATTCGGAAAAAGAGTATGCAAGAGAAGTGCAAATGGGGCTGAAAGATATCGGCTCATTTGCCCGTTTCATTTCTAGAAAAATTTTCTCTTTCCAACAGCTCAAGAAAGTGGCCCAAGAAGTTTTTACAAATCCAGTTGAGCAGGACAATTATATGGCCGAGGCGGGCCTGACCACTTGCGAAAGAGTCATCACACCCATTCTCCCTACATAATTTCTTGCGCCCAAGGTGAGATTTGAAGATAATGAGGATGTGGATATCATCTTTCTTTTTAAAGGAATCGTTTTAGGCTTGTGCGTCTCAGCCCCCGTCGGCCCCGTGGGAGTGATCTTGATTCGGCGCACTCTCCACTATGGGCGCCTCTCGGGATTCTTTACAGGGCTTGGAGCTGCGATCGCCGACACCCTATTCGGCATCGTCTCAGCCTTTGGCCTTACGCTGATCTCCGACTTCATCGACGCCAGCCGATTTTGGCTCCTCATCCTCGGAGGATTTTTCCTCTGTTTTCTAGGGGGAAAAACATTTTTTTCAAAACCAGCTGAAATCAAAAAAACTGTCTCCCACAAAACACTCTTGGGCGATTTTGTCTCCACGTTTCTTTTAACGATTGTCAATCCCCTGATGATCCTGGTCTTCTTTGCTGTTTTTGCAGGGCTCGGCCTCTCCGAACACCAGCACGATGGAGTTCCGTTGGTGCTGGGCGTTTTTTTAGGCTCGATTCTTTGGTGGATTGTCTTAAGTCAAACGATTGCGCTTCTGAGGAGAAAGATGAATCAGATCACAATGACTTGGATCAACCGGATCGCCGGCCTCATCATCTTCGGTTTCGGCCTATTTGCAATTAGCCAGATTTAGGGACTTCATCGCCACTGATGTTGCGGTGGTAGGCCCCTTTAATCATTTTTGACTGCATTTCACGAGCCCGTTTCAAGATCTTAATCCCCTTTTCAACGTGATCGGATGTGTAGGTGTCATAGACCCACTGAGAACTTTGCTTCGTCTTTACTCCATCGTGGTTCAGAGGAAGATCGGAGACCAAAAGGAGGGCACCGAGAGTAAACTTTCTTTTGTAGCTCGCCGAGAAAAGGGTCGCACATTCCATTTCAATCCCTTGAGCTCTTGTCGCCTTCAATCTCGTTTTGAATTCCTCATTGAATTCCCAAAAGCGCATGTTGGTCGTAAAGGTGATCCCAATGTGATAGGCTGCCTTCTCCATGTCGAGCACTTCAGTCGTCGCCCTTTGCATGAGGAAATTGGCGAGCGCCGGCACTTCAATGGGAAAGTAGAAGTCGGAAGTCCCCTCCCCTCTGATGGAGGCAACTGGGACGAGATAATCGCCCACTTTGTATCGACGGCGGAGTCCTCCACACATCCCGAGCAAAATGGCCGAGCGAATCGGGAGAAAAGAACAGATATCAACCACTAAAGCTGCCGCCGGAGAACCAATTTTGAAATCAAGGATGCTCACCTCATCTTTGGGACAGTGAGCCACTTTAAACATCGATCCCTCATGGATCGGCACTCCGCGCGATTTGGCGAAATAGTCGACGTAGCGAGGGAAGTTCGTCAAAATTAAATTTGAATGAAACTGACTCGACTCACACCCCGAGTAGCGTTCGAGGGTCTGGCGGGCGATCTCAGCTTCTTGCGGATTTCTTTCCATAACGCCTTTGAATATACCCTATTGCTTTTAAAAAAGCTAATGGTATAATTCTCCCTTTGAATTTAAGCGGTTAAGGAACTATGTCATCAGTCAGCACCAACGAAATCCGCGTCGGCATGAAAGTCGAAGTGGACAAAGAACCCTATTTAATTATTAATAATGAATTTGTTAAGCCGGGAAAAGGGCAGGCCTTCAACCGCATTAAAATGAAAAGTATGAAGTCTTCTCGGGTGATTGAGCGGACCTACAAGTCGGGCGAGAAGATCGACCTTGCCGACATTGAAGAAGCCGAAATGCGCTTTGTCTACAAAGAGTCGGACGGGGTTGTTTTCATGGATGAAAAAACCTTCGATCAGATCACGATCAGTAACGAGTTGGTTGGATCGAATGACCAGTGGCTCATGGAAGAGACTCTTTTTCACGTTGTTTTCTACAAAGGTGAGCCGATTGAGATTGTCCCTCCTACTTTTATGGAGATGGTGATCACTGACACGGCGCCAGGCGTCCGGGGCGATACAGCCTCTGGGAGAGTGATGAAGCCTGCGACGACAGAAACAGGAGCCAAAATCCAAGTTCCCATCTTCGTCGAACAGGGCGAAAAGGTGAAAGTGGATACCCGCACCTGTGAATATGTCTCGCGCGTCAATCCTTAAAAAGCGAGCTTCGATGCTCGGCCAAGCTCGGGCCTTCTTCGCTGAACGAAACATCATCGAAGTGGATCCGGGCGCCCTTGTCCAATGTCCTCCTAACGACTCAAACGTCGATGTCATTGCGACCGATCAAGGAAACTCATTTCTCCATACTTCCCCTGAATATGCGATGAAGCGGCTCCTTTCTGAAGGGATTGGCGATTGCTATTTTTTGGGCCATGTTTATCGGAAAGGGGAAGTTGGATCGCGCCACAATCCAGAATTTACGATGGCTGAGTGGTATCGATCTGACATTTCTTTCGCTCAGATGATCAAGGAAACGGCCGACTTTCTCTCTCTTTTCTTTGGGCCCCTCCCCCTTGAAACCCTTTCTTATCGCGATGCATTTGCCTCGTATGCAAAGATCGACTACACGTCGATTTCTCTCTCTGAATTACATCAGCTCACCCAAAGTTCTTGGCCCCGCGATACTTGCCTTCATTACCTCTTGACCCATCAGATAGAGCCCCATCTTGGCCAAGAAGGCCTCACAGTGCTGATCGATTTCCCCCCTGAGGAAGCAGCTCTCGCCTGCGTGATTGAAAAAAATGGAGAAACTGTTGCGGAGCGGTATGAAATTTACTATCGGGGGGTGGAACTTTGTAACGGCTATCATGAGTTGAGCGATGCCGAGGAACTCACGGCCCGCTTTGAAAAGAAGAATCGGGAGAGAATCAAAGAAGGGAAGGCTCCCTATCCGTTAGATCGCCAGTTTCTCGCTGCCATGAAGACCCTTCCCGACTGCTGCGGGGTCGCCCTTGGCTTCGATCGGGCTCTCATGCTAAGCCTCAACCTCCCCTCCATCAAAGAGGTGCTCCCCTTCCCCTGGGAAACAACCTGATCGCGAGCCGTTCAAGGCGAATCAAACTCTATTCTGGGTAACAAATACCACCTGTTCCCCATAAATTTCAGGGATCAAGAAAAGATCGTGAAGGTAGACACGAGGATTCTTAGAACCCATTTTTGACTCCACTCGCCCTTCCCCTCGGTAAACCGCCACATGCCGCAGTTTGTTGTCTGAACCGTAATAAAACACTAAATCACCTGACTTCGGATTTTGCGTCGGAACGTAACCGAATTTCGCTAAAGCAATTTGATCAATGATCCTCCACAACAACTCACTATCATCAGATTTGCCAATAATTAATTTTGAAACCACCTTTGCATTAGTAACAAGAAACGCATAGGCAGCGCAGCTTAATTTTTCGACTGACAAATTGAAGGAAGGATTCATTCTTTGCAGTTCTGTGTGAGCAACCGATTCTGGCCCCGTCGATATCTGCTCAGCTTTCAGGGAAAGAATACATTGATGCATCACATCTTCAATTGCAGTCTTGACCCACTGATTGATTTTTTCGGAACACTGAGGATCCTTCCGATTAAAAATAGGCTTTTCGGATCGATTAAAAAAATCAGAAGAAAATTGTATTGCTTTGTCTCTCGCTTGACTCATCATCGCAGGATCTTTAGGAGAAATTGGCTCTTTCGTCGATTCAATGACTGATTTCAACCGTTTTTCAAAAGAGATTTGAAATCGATCCCTTGAATTTTGTTCACGGGGCTCCCGAATTCGTTTGAGAGCCGCATCACCTAATTCACATATAGTGGAATTAGCGATATAGACAACTTGATTTAAAACGTAGCAATCAAACGGTTTTTCAGCTAAATGAAATCCCTGAATATTCGTTTCTAACTTAGGAAAAACCTTATTTAATCCAATATTTCGAGGCGCCAAGAGTCTCTCGGTCCCAAACCTAAGTCCCATTTCCGCTGAACAAGCAGCCATACTAAACTCCCATTAATCGTCCAATCATTATACATCAATGAATTAATTAAAATCAAAATAAATAATATACAAAAAAACCATTTAAACGAACTATCACAACAAAAGGAACACTTCCCTTTTCGAGAAGGATTTATGGATAACTCGGATACCGGCGGGGGTCTGCTGCCTCTAATACTCAGCGAGATGAATCCATCTGATCGTCCCTTATTAACCCGAGGGGCAAATAGGTGACAGTCTCTGCGGGGATTTTTGCGACTGGCTCTATAGCCATTTTTGAACAATTGGAACAACCCGCCCCTTAGAAAAGGCTTTTTGCGTAACTCGGATACCGATGGGAGCCTGCCGCCTCTTATACTCAGCGAGATGAATCCGGTGGATCAGAGAGCGGACGAAGGAGACCGTTTGCTTTCTTTTTTTGGCAATCGCCTCAACCTCTAAGCCCTCTTCGATGTAATCTTCGATGATCGGGTCTAAGATCTCGAAAGGAGGGAGAGTATCAAAGTCGGTCTGATTCTCCCTTAACTCGGCGCTCGGAACTTTATTGAGAATCGATTCAGGGATTCCGATGTGCTTGGCTAATTGATAAACGTGGAGCTTGGCGACATCTTGCAAAACAGCGAGCCCTCCTGCCATATCTCCATAGAGGGTGCAGTAGCCCATCGCCATCTCGCTCTTATTCCCCGTATTGAGTAAAAGGGCGCCGAATTTATTTGAAAACGCCATCAAAATCATCCCCCGGATCCGGGTTTGAAGATTTTCTTCTGTTTCATTGGCTCCTCTCCCGTGGAAATAGGGTTCAAGCAAATGGAGATATTCTTTGTAAATCGTTTCGATCGGAATATTGAGAAGATCGATCCCCAATTTTTTCGCAAGTTTTGCCGAATCATCGACGCTTCCCGCCGAAGAGAATCGGGAAGGGAGAGTGATTCCGATCACATTCTCAGACCCGAGGGCATCCTTGGCAATACAAGCGACGAGCGCCGAGTCGACGCCCCCTGATAGCCCCACAAGCGCTTTCCCAAACCCTTGCTTTCGAAAATAATCGCTCACGCCGAGGACAAGCGCTGAATAGAGCTCTTTGATCCCGTTTTCGGGGACTGGGCAAGAAGCATTGGGAGCTTCTGATTCAACCACGAGATCCTCCTCCACAAACCCTTTCGCCACTTGCCTTAAGCCTCCATCTTGATCGAGGTAGAAACTATGCCCGTCAAAGACAATCGAGTCATTCGCCCCCACTTGATTGCAGAATAAGACCGGACATCTTAAAGTCCTTGCCACCGCTTGGAAGGCAGAGAGCCTCACATCGCCCCTTTTGTAATAGTAGGGAGAGCCAGAGAGATTGAGAAGCAGATCGGGTTTCTTCTCTTTGAGGATCAGGACAGGGTCGCACCGATAATGAGTTTCGTTTACCTTCCCCCCGTGCTGCCAGATGTCTTCGCAGATGGTGACGCCGATTCTTTTTCCCCTATATTCGAAAATGGGCTGCTCTTCATCGGGCTCAAAGTATCGTCTTTCATCGAAAATATCATAGGTGGGGAGGAGGGTTTTGTTCTTAAAGCCCGAAAGCTTTCCGTCGATGAAGATGGCAGCGCTGTTATAGAGGGGCTTTTCTTTTCCAGATGGATTCCATCTGGGCAACCCAACAGCCACAAACATCCCCTTGGTTTCGGGAGCGATCCCTTCCAGCTTCTCGATGCAGCTGTCGACAAAGCTCCGATTGAGGAGAAGATCTTCCGGGCAGTAGCCTGAGATCGTCATTTCAGAAAAAAGGACAAGGTCGCACTTTTGGCTTTGCGCCCGGCGGAGGGCGTCGATGATCTTGCGGCTATTTCCCTCAAGATCGCCGATGGTGGGGTTGAGCTGAACTGCAATGAGGCGCATAAACCGCATTCTCTCGATGAGTGCGATAATCGTCCAGCATTTTTCTATTTGGGGAGAATGGGGGTGTAGTTCACACCCCCGGATTGAAAAACTATTTCACTTTTTCGTAGACGTCGGCCAAATAATTAGCTTCGCCCAGCTGTTTCCCATCGCCGCCTTCATTTTTGAAGAAAACGACATCGCCATGGTGGAACACACGCAAATAGTTCCCACCGTAACCTTGATTGATGAGATGAAGCGGATCATTTTGCAAGTGTTTCGGATCGCAGCCGAGAACCATTTGGTATCCCGTTGTGATGAAGAAGTAATCAATTTCTGGGTCATTCGCAGCGATTTCTAACGCTTTGTCAAGGGTGATTCCCCGTTCGACACGCACTGCGTTGGCGTAATCGGTTCCTCCGTATTGCGCTTTATGCGGAACACGATGAAAAGGTACCTCTTTCACATCTTCAATAACGACCGGTTTGATCGGTTGAACATTTCTGATTTCTGCCATAAATAAACTCCTTTGTTTTGAGTCATCTCTTCAATGACGAAACAATAACAACAACACAGAGCCAATTAAACAAACTCCACACATTAATTTAATTTAAATAATTGCATGACTACACACAATAATTTTATCGCGGAGCCAGTGTGTGGCATATACCTAAGAAAATTCAAGAATCAGGAAAAATACTTTCTACCACCCGCGAACAGGGTTCGCTAGAGCACACAGAGATCACAGAGAAAATGGGAAGTTTATATCGATCTGGTCCAGTTCACCCAGTTAGGTAACACTTTTTCAGAAAGAGCCTAAATAATTAAAGATTCATATTTATTTCACTCTCTGTGATCTCTGTGTGCTCTAGCGAATCCTATTCGCGGGTGGTAGAAAAATTCACACAAAAATTATTTCAAATAATTCTATCGAATTTCCATTGCCTATAGAAGCTGCTTGATTTTTCAACAGAACTTACCATAAAATATAAAAGGAAAAACTATCCGAAACTATGATTATCACATTACTTAAAAAAGCAACTCTTGTTATTATGACCCTAATGAGCGCCTCATTAAGCCCTAAAGAACCGATCGTCACGGCAAAAAAATTACTTGACCACAAGCGAATGTATGGACATGTGGGTGATTTCAAAGCCCCAGAGACGGTCCTCGTCTGCTATCAATCGTCCACGATGCAATATTTGCTCAAAAACCATCCAGAATTTAAGCCCTCAGAAGCAGTGAGCCATTTTTATGTAACCGATGACATTCAAATCGGTATTTTAGGCGATTGGGGGGTGGGGGCGCCTGGACGTGCGATCAAAGTGGAAGAGCTGATTGCCCTTGGGACGAAACGCTTCATTGCGATTGGCACTGCGGGCGGGTTGTTGGACTCGCATGAAATTGCCGATTTTGTCGTTTGCCACGAAGCGCTTGGAGAAGATGGTGTGGCTCATCTCTACCTTCCCGAGGGGCAGCTTAAAGTAAAAGGAGACCCGGAGATGATGGCTGATTGGATCCAATTTGCAAAGGAGCGCACTCTCCCCCCGTTTTCTTCGGCAACTGCATGGAGTTTTTCTGCTCTTTTTCGGGAAACGGTTGCTGATGTTCATCGAGTGAGAAATGAAGGATGCAGCGTTGTCGAGATGGAGGCAGCGACTCTTTACGCAATCGGACAGGAAAAAGGGGTACAAACCCTCACCCTATTTGTCATCAGCGACTTGATCACGACTGATGATTGGGCTCCCCGAATCAAGGATCCGACAGTGAGAGGTAATCTCCATCAATTAGCCGATTGGGCCTTAGAGTTTTGCATCGCCCAAACACCTCTCGCCTCCCCCGTTAAAAGTTAAGCATAAATAATTTTCTCTTTTCTCCTATCGTTATTTTGATGCGTCAACCAGGGCCCCCCTTGACAGAATCCAGTTTTTTCCTTTTAATCTAACTCCTTATGAGACAAAACAACCTATCTATCCACTCGGAAAATATCCTTCCGATCATCAAAAAATGGCTTTATAGCGATAAAGACATTTTTATCCGCGAGCTCGTCTCGAACGCCTGCGACGCCCTCAACAAAGTACGCATCCTGGTTGGCGACGTCGGAGAATTCAAAATCTCCATCTCGATCGACAAGAAAAATCAGACGATTTCAATCAGTGATACCGGCATCGGGATGAGCGAAGAAGAAGTGGAAAAATATATCGCCCAAATCGCCTTTTCCGGGGCCGAAGAATTTGTCCAAAAATATAAATCTCAAACTGAAAAAGATCCGATCATCGGCCATTTCGGCCTGGGCTTCTATTCAGCCTACATGGTCGCCTCAAAAGTGGAGATCAATACCCTCTCCTACCAGCCCCACGCAGAACCGGTATTTTGGAGCTGCGATGGCAGTTCCGCCTACACAATCGGAGCGGGAAGCCGCAATACCCGGGGAACCGAGATCACTCTCTTCGTCAACGATGCCGAATATCTCGAAGAGAGCAAGCTGAAGGAACTCCTCACCCGCTACTGCAACTTCATGCCCTTCCCGATCGAACTCAACGGGAAACCTCTCGGCAATCAGCAGCCCCTTTGGCTGAAAAGTCCAACCGAATGCACGGAGCAGGAATATTTGGAGTTTTACCGCCGCTTATTCCCGATGGACCAAGATCCAATCTTCTGGATCCACTTGAACGTCGACTACCCGTTCCATCTGCAAGGAATCCTCTATTTCCCCAAAATCCACCGGAGATTCGATGCAAATGAAAGTACGATCAAACTCTTTTGCAATCGGGTCTTCGTATCAGACAACTGCAAAGATATTTTGCCCGACTACCTGATGATCTTGAAGGGAGCCATCGACAGCCCCGATATCCCCCTCAATGTCTCCCGCTCCTATCTCCAAGTAGATAAAAATGTGAAACAATTGAGCGCCCACATTTCAAAGAAAGTGTCCGACAAACTCAATCTTCTCTACAAAAACGAGAAGGATAAGTATGTCGAGTCGTGGCCCGATATCGAAATGATCGTCAAACTCGGCCTGTTGCAGGATGAAAAATTCTACGACCGGGTGAAAGAGGTGCTGATTTGGAAAAATAGCGAAGGAAATTGGGAACCGATTGGGGAAAAGAAAAAAATCTTCTACTCAACTGCAGAAAATTCCCCTTTGCTCAAGCTCTATAAAGAGCCGGTTCTCTTTGCTACCGCTCCGAGTGACACTGCGGTGATCCAACACTTGGAGCAAAAACTGGACGTTGCGTTCCAGAGAATCGATGGAGCGATTGACGAGAGTCTTTTGGATAAAACAAGAGAAAAATCAATCCTCGATGCCGAAGGAAAAACCGAGTCATCCCGGATCGCCGAATTCATGAAAAGCTCACTGGGTGAAGTAGAAGTCGAAGCGAAAAGCTTTGCCTCCGACCACCTCCCAGGGCTCGTCGTTCTCGACGAAAATCAAAGACGGCTGCGCGACTATATCAGCCTGACTCAAGGGAAAAAGGGATTTGAGACGAAAAAAACATTCGTGGTGAATACAAATAATAAACTCATCCAAACAATTTCTCGGTTGAAAACTAAACAACCTGAAGTGGCCTCTTCAATCGCAAAAAGCGTCTATGATCTAGCGCTTCTTGCTCAAAGGGAAATCGAACCGACTCAACTCGAAGAAGTGGTGGCAAGACAAACAGAAATTTTGGAAAAAATGGCCGCTCTGTTAGTTTGAGGAAATGTGGCGATGCCTCCTCCTCTTTGCTTTCTCTCTTCATGCTGAAGTCTCGGCTCTCTACCTCACTTGGTATGATGACCCAACCACCACGATGACAATTCAATGGCATACCCCCGATGACGAAGTCGGGGATGCCATTTTCGTTTGGAAAAACGATGAGTGGGAACCGGTCACCGGTTCCCATCTCCTCCTCGATTCTCTCATCGTCCATAAAGTTTCGCTCGAGCGCCTTTCTCCAAATACCGAATATCAATTTAAAATCGGTGAAGAATCAACGATTCATCGCTTCAAAACAGCCCCGGCAAGCCTCGATACACCTCTTCGCTTCATCATCGGAGGAGACGTTTTTGGAAATACAAAAATTTTCCGCAAAATGTGTGAAACAGCTCTTGCCAAAGAGCCCCTCTTTTGCGCCCTTGGGGGTGACATCGCCTATGCAATCGGCCTCTACCCATTCCGCTCTTCTGCACTCAAGCGGTGGAGTTCATTTTTTAAAGAGTGGCAAGAGGGAATGACCACAAAAGAGGGGCGCCTCATCCCCTTTCTCATCGCCCCCGGCAATCACGACCTCTCTCCCGATCATTATGAACTCTTCTTTTCCCTCTTTGCCTTTCCTCAAAAACAGCTTTACCGCGCCGTCGATTTCGGCAATTACCTCACCCTCTTTCTCCTCGATACAGGCCACTTTCAACCAGTCGAAGGTCGGCAAACACTTTGGCTTGAAAAAGCGCTCGCCTCTCGCGCTTCCATCCCCTACAGGTTCGCTATCTACCATGAAGCCGCTTATCCCTCCTACTATCCCTACAACGGAACGATCCCTAAAAAAATCAGAACCCATTGGGTCCCCCTCTTCGAAAAACATCGCCTCTCGGCCGCCTTTGAAAATCACAACCACACCTACAAAAGAACTCATCCCATTAAACAAAATGAAATCAGAGAGGATGGAGTGATCTATTTTGGGGATGGAAGCTGGGGTGTGGCCCCAAGAGGCCCCCACGACCTCTGGTACCTGGCCAAAAAAGAGAAAAAAAATGCCCTCCTCCTCGTCGAACTCTCTCAGGAAAAAGGTTCGATCGAAGCCTTCGATCTTTTCAATAATTTACTTGACTCTGCACAAGTAAATAAATAATTTTAATATTCAACTAAATTAGATTATCAAGTATAATTATTACAAACAACTAACTAAAAACACTATGGGTATGCACATATATCAAAGTAACGGCGCGATTACGAGTGGCGAAAGCGACGCCGTTTCCGAAGTGATGCGTCATTTGCCCAAAACAGAGTTATTTAAAACGCTCTTCCCAAACGTCTCAGGGATCGAGGCCATTTATGCGAACCAAAATGGGGGCCGCGAAACGACCCTTTATGTTATAGACAAGAAAGGACGCCTTCACTCGAAGAAGCTAGATCAAGGAACCGACAAAAAAATTCAAGAATCAGCCCAAGTTCTATTGGGAAAAAAAAGAGAGGCGCCAGATTTTTCTCCGCCGCCGGTTCAGCCGACATCCGTCGAAGAACCTGCCGAACTTCTTCCCTCGCCTCATTCCCCAAAACAACGGATCTCTCATGAAGTGCCAGCGCGAGAGGAGGTTCCTTTGGAATCGTCTCCCCAGCCTCCCGTTGCCGATGAACCAACAGCCAACCCTCTGGAAGAACAGGTTCAGAAATTAGAGCGAGAACTCAAAAAAGAAATGAAAGAACTGACAGAGGCTCGAGTATCTATCGATAGCCTGAAAGCTGAACTCAAAAGTCATACCGCTCAGCGCGCTTCTGAAAAAACGAACGAGGAGACTTGGAAACGGAATGGATTAAAAGTTTTCCATAAGCATGAAAACCAACTTCAAATACTCACATTGGACCTTGAAAAACGAACTGAGTTGCTCCGGAAGCTGTGTATAAATCTCCAGACGGCAACAGCGCGGATTGATACGCTGCAAGCCCGAGTCGACCAATTAGACCCGCAAGTAGCCCAGCTTGTCCATTTGGCAAGAGCCCTGGCACCGGCCGGAGCCGCTGCGGCAGCACCTGCTGCTCCAGCAGCTGCTGCAGCAAGCGGTCAAGCTGCTTCTCCTGCTCCTGCTACTGCAGTTCTAGAAGACCCAAGAGTCGATGGACTTGCACTGGCCGTTCCTCAACTTCAGGCCGAACTCGCTCAACTGCGCGACGCACTTCGAGAGCAGGCAGCGCAACAAGAACAAGATGCAGAGAACCTGATCGCTCAACAGCGGGCCCTTGACGACCGTATCCATCAGGCTGCTGCAGGAGAAGATCAGACAATTCTTGAACTTCAACGAAGAATCGAAGAACTAAGGGCTGCAGTCGCCCGACTCGAGGGTAAGGCGCCTCGGAACCGTCGTCAAAACCGGGCGGAAGCGAGAGTCTGGAGAAGGCAGGATTGACAAAGCCTTAGAAAGACTCTGAGCCCTCTACTTCACCCTTCCCCGTTTTCTTCCGTTCCGGCTTGGACCTCAGTGATCGCCCCTTTCACCATTTCGATTTTTGAACCATCGACCATTTTTAAAATGACAGTGTGCTCTTGGATTTTGTCAACTCTGCCGATGATTCCCATCGCGGTCACTTTGTCCCCTTTTTTCAGAGAATTTCTCATCTCTTCAGAGGCTTTACGCCGCTTTTGCTCTGGGCGCCACAGGATGAAGTAGAAGAATACAAGCGCGATCCCGATCATGATCAGAGTTTGGGTCAGTCCGCCTCCTGGATTTTGAGCTCCATCTTGTGCAAAGATGGCAGCTGACGGCAAAAGAAACATAAAAGATTTTTTAAACATGGTGATTCCTATTTTTGATTCGCTGAAACCAATTTGCCTGAATGAAGGTTATCGTTCAAGAAGAGCGATATTTTCAATATGATAGGTATGGGGAAACTGATCGACTGGCTGAAGCCGCTTCAGCCGATACCCTGCCTCAATCAATTCGGCGACGTTGCTCGCTTGAGTGAGCGGGTTGCACGAGATGTAGACGATGGTTTTTGGGAGTAAAGTTTTTAACACATGGATCGCGAGCGGATCGAGCCCCGCTCTCGGAGGGTCGACGATCACCCCATCGGGTCGTGAAAAACCAGCCTCTCCCATCAAACGAGTGATCACCTTCCCCACATCTCCCTGATAGAGCGCCATGTTTTCAATCTGATTCCGCTTTAAGTTTTCCTCAGCGTCGATCACCGCTTCAGGACTCAACTCGATTCCCACCACCTTTTGGGCTCTCCGGGATGCAGCCATGCCGAGGGTCCCTGTCCCGCAATACAAATCAAAAACGGTGCCGCATTCGGGGAGCATCGACAACGCTGTGTCATACAACATTTCAGCAGCGAGCGTATTGGGTTGGAAAAAAGAGATGGGGCTGATTTTAAAAGAAAGAGTTCCCTCTTTCAGCCTCAATTCTTCAACGATGTGGTCGGCTCCTGCCAAGTGCATTTCAAAAAAGTTTGTGGGACGCCCTTTTTTCGTCTGATGAATCCTTAAAAAAATCGCCGTCTCACTCCCCGCTGCGCTTTGAACCGCTGCAACAAACGCATCGAGTTGGCTCCGATTGAGGGCAAATTCACTATTTCCTGAGACATTCAAAACCGCCATCCTTTGGCCGGTCCGGATCGCCTCTCGAAGAGTCAAGTATCTCAAGCTCCCCGTGTCTCCGGGAGGATAGTAGGCCTTGAGGCCCGACGCTTCCCACCACCCTCTGACAGCCCCCACCACCTCGCTAAACCAGCGGCTCGTCAAATGACACTCGGTCAAATTAAACACATAAGGCTCAGCCTGTGCGATCATCAGCCCCAGGTACTTTTGCCCCCCGCGGTTTTCCGAAAAGGTAAACTCCATCTTGTTTCGGTAGCCGAAAAGAGAAGGAGAAGCCATGATCGGCTCGACCTGCTCCCCTTTGAACGCCCTCTCAACCCGCGCCTGTTTTTCCCTCAGTTGAGCCTCGTAAGACATTTGCTGCCAGCAACATCCGCCGCAGGTACGAGCATGCACGCACCGTGCCTCGACCCGATCGGGAGAAGGGCGGATGATTTCCAGTAGGCGCCCTTTTTTTGGGAGCCGTTTTTTTCTTGTGAGTTCAAATTGGATGAGATCGCCTGGGATTACGTGGGCGATTTCGGTCTCATCGGCCACCCCATACCCCTTCAAAGAAAAATTGACTACCTGACTTTCCATGCCAGATAAGTATAAGGAACTACCGCTTTCTTTTCTTTGTTTTTTTCTTAGGTTTTTTGACAGCGGCCACAGATTCTTTTCTGAATTGCTTGCCCACTTTTTCTAGTCGGAGGGTTCCGACTCTCACCCGTTGGGCTGCAGATTTATTTCCCCGAGCGACTTTGACTAGATCTTTTGATACAGCGACTAAAATGTGTTCGAGTTTGCTCATCGTATCGGATAACGACATTTCAACAACTCCTGTTTAATTCTCCCATACCCAAGTTGAGAATTTATTGCGCAACAAATTTTAAACGGGTATAAAACTCGTATGCTTCTCCGACCACTTTTCCTCCTTTTTCTCCTCACATTCTCCTCTCTTTCCGCGCTTCTGACCGGCAATCCAGCTCAGCCCGGCCTTCTCACTTCGAGCATAGTCCGTTCCTCCCCCTCTTCGTGGTCATTTCGGGTCGGATATTTTGACGATTGGATTTATTCTTCTTCGCTCCGCGACGAATTTAAACTTGAAGGATCGCTTCATCCCCAAACTCACATCGAACTTTCGACCTATTCGGCCCTTCTCACATTCAATTTCATCGACCGGATCGACCTATATGGCCTTGTGGGGAGTTCTCGGCTGCAGATCGAAGAAGAGATCTTCACCAAGCGGGCTCTCAGTTGGGGATACGGCGCCAAGTGTGTTTTGATCAAAGCAGGAAATTTCTTTTTGGGAATCGACGGGAAGTATTTTGAGACCAATCAAAAGCCCCGTTATTTTACCGTAGAAGGGCTTCCCTACAACATCGCCTGCAACTATCGGCTCAAGTATACGGAAGGCCAAGGGGCGATCGGGATTTCGTACCTGGCCTCACTTTTTGCCCCCTACATCAACGCCACCTATATTTTCACTCGGATAGAGCCCACTCCCCCTGTTCTTCTCGTCCGTCTTCCAGATATGAACGCCCTGGTCGATGTCGAATCGAAGTCGATCATCTGCAGAAAAAAGTGGGGGATGGCTCTTGGTCTCACTCTCGCGGATTCGCAGAGAGCCTCACTTTCTTTTGAGTGGCGCGCATTCAATCAAAATGCGATCGACGTGAATGCTGAGATCAGATTCTAGAAAAACGCAAAATGCAAAAGTATGGCGATTTGCTTGCATTAAATTCTCCTGACCAGTAGATTTTTTGCCCTGACAAAGGAGCTCAAAATGAAAGCTACATCCACAACTGTTGCCACCTGCAACCACCATAATCCAACCGATTGCCCCCACACCCAACCAGCAGATCCTCAACATGTCGCCGTTTTAGCCTTTGCCATCTTTGCGGCAATCGCTCTCCAGTTTTACAGCTGGAACCGCTATTAACCCGGCAGTCTTTGCATTTGCCCTTTTATTCTTGCGTAAAAGGTGAGTGTAATGTATTTTTTTATGCTTATGTATAAATGTGTTACAGGGAGCAATTGTGACCATTTTAAGAGGATCTTTATATCCTTCCTGCAGAGCAACACGTTTAGACAATAGCAGAGGTTGGACCGCCAACCGTTTTGCATTTCGCTCCTTTTCTGACGACTTATCTTACTTAGTGCGTGGATTGCCCTCTACAACTCCAAGAGAGTTTGGCCCTGTCACTGGATGGTTTGGCTTGGTTAGAGAAGTGGTAGTTCCTGTAGAGATCGATCAACAAATCACTTCGATTGCATTTGATGTCGTCAGTTTTTCCAAGCGACACGGAATTGACCTCACCCGATTGGATAATGTAGCTGATTTGGAGAAGGCTCTTCGGAAGAAGGCTCTCGCAAAGGCGCTCCCTCAGCTCAGCAATGAAGAAATTGAGGCTGTCGAAAATGGAAATTTGCCACCAGGAGCTTCCCCGATCAAACAAGTTTTGAGGGAGGGAGGAGATTTGTGGGTCACGGTCGAAGAATGGGGTTGCGTGGCAAGGAGAATCCAGTTGTGTCAACGGACATGGAATTACACGAAAGGGGAATTTAAACCTCACCCCTTTACAAAAGGAATCAACCCATTAACCTTACCGCGCAATCTCCGCGCTAAGCGGGGCCTATCCCCTGAAGATATCGCCTGCATACAAGAGGGTGTGAAAAACCGGTATATGGAGTGCTGGAAACGAGTATCGAACACTAAAAAAGCGGTCCAGGAGACGCTTGAATTGCCTGGAGGGTTCAATGCTAACTTAACATTCGAGCGCTCAGGCGAAGTAACGGTTCGTTGGAAAGCATATAATTTTACGGAAATAGGACGAGCCCAAATATTCGAATATCGATGGGAACTGCTCCAAAATGTCGTTCGCAAGGATGAATGCAATGCACCGGCTTCTTATGCAGAGAAAAAGGTTGAATTTCTGAACCAAAGACCTTCGCAATTCCGACGATCTCTTCTTGAACGCTGCGGCGCAGTCAACATATCCCAAGAGGATGCGGGCCTACTAGCAGATGCACTCGTAGCGAGGCCCGATACCGCTTTTGTATTGAATGATCGGTTCCAAGTAGCCCGTTTGGACGATGGAAGCTCTGTGCTGAATTTGGGAGAACAGAATTGGGCCAGATTCATGGCTGTCGGGCAATTACCCAAAATTGAGAGAAGTATTGTTTATTGGGACCTTCTCAGCGGTACATTCAGACCAGACAACAATAGATTTTTTAAACAAAACCCCGCGTTTATTTCGAACCATTTAACTGCAGCAGGGATGGATCTCGGTCTGGCCGACACGATCAATAATACTGTGATCGAAAATTTCGAATTCTTCATGTATCAAGTCTTCTCATCAGGAACCACCTACACAGTTCGAAAAGGAACCCACGGACTCCCCTACGGGCTGGAGTTTGACGTAGAGGGCCGAGGCTGGGTCAAAATAAAAGATCAACGGGAGCATCCGCAGGGGGCCACCAAAAAAGGGAAGCAAGCCTACTCGTTATTCACAGAAGACAACGTGGTAATGCGGCTCGTTTCTCATCCACATCTCGGCGAAGTTTCAAGTTTGACAAGGGAGTTTTCCTTATTACGGGAACTCCAAGATGTCCCCGGAATCGTCCGGCCGATTGCTCTCACTGCTGCGGTGAATAAAAGAGGGGAGGCTACTTTGTCTCTCTACGAAAATAGGTGTAACTTAGGAGCGCTGAACGACTATGTGGAGTACTTAAGCTATTCACAGAGGGATCGAGTGATTGAAGGGCTTCTTGTGGCTTTAGCATCGCTCCACGATCAGAAAATTGTTCACAGAGATCTGAAAGAGACGAACATCTATTTAAGTACTGTAAAATGGGCCCGCTTCTCTACTGATCTGCCCATTGATCCCGCAATAGGAGACTTTGATTTAGCTCTTAAAGTTACATCTCATCAGAAACCTTGCCCCTTCGGAGGGACTTATCGTTATCTTTCTCCTGAAAAAGCGAGAGCCTGGTTAGGGAGGTCTTCTTGGACTGAGTACGAAGAATTTGCGAGTGATGTGTGGGCATTGGGAGTGGTTTTTGCAAACTTAGTGCAAGTTCCCGGAAAAGCCGGCAAACTCTCTTTTGAGGAGCTTTCACAACTACAACCAAAAGACCAAAAAGTGATCGTATCCAAAATCAGCAGTTCAATGAATTTCGATGGGTTGGTCGATCAGATGTTGCAAATCGATCCGAGGAAACGGTTATCTGCAAGTGAAAGTCTAATGAAATGGAAGGAGATGCCAAAAAAAACCCATCTCCTTCGTTTCGTCTCTCCCTTTCGTGGGAGAGAGCCCAAACCTTTTCCCAATGACGATAGGGCTCAAGAGCAAGCCCCAAAAATAGTTGCGCCAAACCGACCTATTGAGAAGAGAGAGGACCACTTCGGCTAAAAAGTCTTAATGTCGCGGAAGATAAAGCCGATTTTTTTTTCCGTCAAACGGATCACCTCGGCCTGCTCCTCTGGAGAAAGTAGGTTCAGCAAAGCTTTCCCCCTTTTCTTGCTCTCTTGCGATTCTTGAAGAAAATAAAATCCTTCGGCCCCATTTGAGATTCGGCGGAAATCATTCTTCCAGTCGTCTACCGTCCCATAGGACTTCCATCGATCCATTGTCATCGAAGCGGCATGAAATGCAGTTCGCACATTTGTTAGGAAAGCCCTCGACAAATGCTCCCTTACTTCAGGAAGATCTGCGATGCGAGAGATTCTCTTCAAACATTCAAAAACGTTTTTATAAAACTGAAGGACCACCTCTCCTCGTCCTTGATGGAATCCAAGAAATTGGATCACATCAGGTTGATCTAAAAACTTCTCTACAGAATCCAGATCAAAATGGCGTTGAGCTATGAGAGAAAGAAGAAGGGAGGGGGTGTGAAAAAGATAGAGAAACGGATTGGTCCGTTGGCCTTTTTGAAAAAGAGCGTCAAAAGTTTGCTCTTGTCCCTTCGTCTTCTCAATCGAATGCCAGGTTTTTAGAACGGTTCGAAAATCGGGAAAATGCTTGAGGGTTTCATCCAACGCAAACTCGACTCTAGCCACCCACTTGTCTGAATGAGAGGCATCTAAATTGAGAAAAAGTTGCTCTCCTGGACGAATCTCTCTAAGCGCTAGGAGCCCTCTGACCATTACTCCATCAATCTTTCCCTCTGCAACCAGCAGATTGGGAAAGCCATCATTCAATAAATCCCCCCAAGAAAAAGAGAGGTCGGGCCATTTCACTCCGTTGATCGGTTGAGTCACCACGGATCCAAAAAATCCGACAAACTGAGAGGCGTGAATTGGCTGTGCAGCAGTCACTCCTACTCCTACTCCTGTTCCCGGATACATAGAGAGATATAGAGTGGGAGGGAATTGTTTGTAGCGATCGAATCGGGACTGCAACCAGGTATAATCCAAATCTTCTCCTCCTTTCTGCAAGTACCAATTTTGAAATAGAGCCTCAGGCGAGGCGATGGGATGAGGAGAAAATGGAGTTCCTCCTACAAGCTTTCGAAAGGCTTTTTGTGAAAGGGGAACAACCGTCCCATCTGATTGAAGATAGGAAACAACCCTTTGATCATTCGAAGCGACCCGCCCCGAAGCCACATCGCGCAAGAAAGGAAATTTTCCTCGGGCAGCTTCACAGACTCGATCGATGAGGTCGGTTCGGCACGCAATCGCATGTTGGACTGGAGTCCACCCACGACCATCAACAGCATTGAAATCGATATGAGGAGAGTTAGCTAACGCTTTAGCGACAGCCACCCTTCCACATAAAAGAGCTGTGGACAAAGGGGGAAGCCTCGTTGGATAAATCTTGAGAGTTTGTTGCTCTCTCATCACGATCCGCTCGGTCCCATCTGGATGATTGATCAAATGGGGATATTTTTGATTGCATTTGTCAACCCAATTGAGGAGAGGCTGATCGGGTTGATCGGAGGGAATCAAGTAGGGGAAAACAGCCTCTTTCTGCTTCTTAACCGTATCATAATGTTCAATCGGGCAATGAAGTTGTAATGTTCGTCGTTGCATTGTAGCGGGTAGCGCTGCCATAAATTCACCTCCAAAAAAATTTTCAAGAGGCTACCATATTGAGGTGAAATATGTCGAGGGGGAATCAGTCAGCAAAACGAACTTTGCGTCTCGAGGGTGAATGCTCCCGATCGGGAGAGCGCTTTAAGATTCCTCGCGCCTCGATAAGGGGTGGGGCCCGAAGGAAATCTTGCAACAAACGTTTGATCGCACTAGGTTCATATGAGTGAAGTTCAAAATAGAGAGCTTCCAATACACTGTCTAACCGATTCACCTCACGGGTGATTAAATCGACCGGCAAAACAGAATGTTCTTCGAGCAACTTACAAATTGTATCACATGAAGCAAGGACCAACTGAACGATTGTATTTCGGGGCCGATCTAACTTGACAGTCCGCTCTTGAACACTAGAAATAAGCTGGAAAAGCCGCTCTCTAAACTCAGGATTTCGGGACAGACTTTCAGAATGAATCCGATGGAATTCCTTCTTAAAATCGAATAATGCGCCGCAGGGGGGGAGACTAGCGTTATGGTTATGTCCTTCACACGGGCGTTCAGGGATTACAATTCTCTCCTTTAGAGAAAAAGTATTCAGAAGATGGCAAAGGATTAAAATTTCTTTCCCGACAAGGGCAACCTTATGATCCGTTTTTGAAACCACCTCTCTTTGAATGTGGCGCCAAAGCCCCTTCATCACAGGGACAGCAGAGTCTGCATCACTAAAATTTAAGATGCTCCGTTTGATCTCATCCAGCCTCATAGGCTCTTTCCCTTCAACCACCTCGTTCATAAGGCGATGAAGCGCTAAAGAGAGTTGAGAATGATTTAACGGAGATACCGCAGCCATATCACTTTTGCATTTTGCGTTTTGCGTTAAAAAAAAAGCCCTCATTAGATTGCTCTAATG